>JARFQX010000296.1 GCA_029287555.1 Rubripirellula sp.
GATGCCAGCCCCAATCACAACCACCCAAACCGCTGGAACAATCGTGAACATGCCGATGGCAAGAGGCAAAAAGATCCGCTTGAAGCGATGCCAGAGCAATGCCTTCAAGCCTCGCCTGCGCCACAACATGGCCGTGAAGAATCCACTAATCAGGAAGAAGATCGGCATGCGAAAACCATGAATCAGTCCCATGAAGACCGCGAAGGCATCACTCTGTCGGACATCCTGGACCGCCCAGCCTTCGCCTGGAAGCGGGATGAAGCTCAAGGCGCCATGCAGGGCAATCCCCAGCAGCATCGCGATGGCACGAAGGGCATCGAGGTCATGCCGGCGAGGGATCGTCGGACGCGATGCGGATGCGTCCGGTTGCCCTTTCGGCGAGATGACGGGATCTTCGGTCGGGACGGTCAAGGTACTCGACATGATTCAGGGCCACTCAGTAGAGCAAGAACGCGAAAAAAGCGTATCCTCAACCGGTTTCTCGCGCGTTGAGGAAGATGGAAGTTCAGTCATCGGGAGGTCCAGCATGGGACTTGGGCCGCATCAAACCGCCCCTAGTCAGGCGAGACTACGGTCAATCTCAGGCGCCCCTTGGTAGAAACCGACGCAGAGAGCCACGATCCGACAGCGGATTACGATCAATTCGCCACGCCGGGCGAAAATGTTGGTGTCAATCTGTCTCAAATCGTATCGAGCACCGTCGGGAGAAGCGGTTGGACGCAAGTTACCGGACCAGCCGAAGAACCGCTGGCGGCCTTTCATGTTCAACCGCTTGCCCTGGCCCACCCAGGGATTGGCCCACCCAGGGATTGGCAAGCCGTCGAATCACTAACGAATGCAGCGATAGACGAACGCGGGGGGAAGATTCCTCCAGACGGTGGGGCTCCGTTCAACGGACGAGAAGGTCTCTCGCAGACGTCGAGAGAAACGGATGCCGGCCGGAAGGGCGAGGCCCTGCCAATAGGCGAACGTCGCGAAACGACTTCCCGGTGGCAGGACCTCCAACATTGCCGTCATGATGTCGGTCTGCAGCGAATCGGAAAACGATGCCCAGGGCAATCCACAAATCACGGCATCAACACGCGCCATCGATTCCTGTTCGCACAACTGCCGGACGTTGATCACGCTGTCGTGATAGACCTTGGCTTGAGGACACCGTTGACGAGTCGCCTGCACCAGTTCCGCGGATTGCTCGATGGCGAAGAAATTGGCATCACCGTGGAGCTTTTTCACGATCGCTTCGGTGAACACACCGGTGCCCGGTCCAAATTCGACGACATGGCGAATCGTTTCCCAATCAAACCAATCGACCATCATGCGGACCAACCCGGGACTGCTCGGAGCGATGGCACCCACTTTGGTCGGGTTTCGCAAAAAATTCTTCAAGAAGGTCAACTGGTCGCCCATGTTCGCCATCGATGATTGTGCCTGCTGCAGTCCAGCGGACACCCGCGGTTGGTTCGCCCGATGGGCTACACGCCGTTCGCCCAGTCTGCAACGAATTGCAACAGGGTATCGGAAAAAACCGGTTTGGTGAGGTACCATGCGGCAATGCGAGTCCCCAGTCAAAGCGATCGACGCACCGCCGGTGCAAACATGACACCCATGATTGATGTCGTGTTCCTGCTGATCATTTTCTTTCTTGTCTCCAGTCATTTGGCCCGACAAGAGAACCGGTTGCCTTTGGATTTGCCGGTGGCGTCGACCTACGGGCCGATCGATCCGGAGAGCGCACCATTGACGATCAGTGTGGACCGCGAGGCCAGATTTCGCGTTGGCGGGGACGTCGTCGACCTCGACTCGTTACGTGGGACTCTTGCCGACCTGCGCGATCGGGCGGGGCTCAACGCGTCGATTCGCATCCGAACCGATGGAGCGGTCCAATACCAGTACGTCGAACCGATCCTTCGAGAAGCCGCCTTGGCCGGTGTGACCGATGCTTCGATCGCCGTTCGCCAGGAGGTCGCGCCATGAGATTGCCGCGAGGAGCCCAAAGCGAGTCCATTGAGTTGAAGATGACGCCGATGATCGACGTGGTCTTCTTGTTGTTGATCTTCTTTGTGTGGACCAGTAGCTTCGACTTGCCGGAATTTGATCTTCCCAGCGCCATTGCCGAACCACCGGCGGGAGGCTCCGAGGTCAGTGCGCAGCCGGCGCCGGTGGAACCATTTGATGAGATCGTAATTCGCTTGTCGATGCGCGAAGCCCGGACGTTGATCGAATTGAACGGCCAGGCGATTTCCGGTAGCCGCCAACTTCGAGATCGCTTGGAAGAGATTCTCGCGCTCGGTGTTCAACCGCCGGTCATCATCGATCCCAGTCCGCAGATCACCATGAACGTCGCGGTGGAAGCCTACGATACGGCAAGGCTTGCTGGGGCTGACCGCGTGCTGTTTGCCGCGAGTCCGGAGGAGTGAATGCGTCGCTTCCACTGGCAAGCTTGTCTGTGCCTGCTCATCTTGCTCGAGTCGTCAAGCCACGGGCTGGCCGAAGGTCCGTGGAGGGTTGTCCGGTCGACGAATGACCGAAACGTCGACCTCGTTGAATCGCTCATGGATCGGCAACGTTTTGAAGATGCGGTCACCGTGTGTCAAAGTCTTGCGCGTCGGGCCGATCGGCAAAGCGATGCGGCTGCCAAGTGGGCGATCCATCAGTCGCGCGTCTTGGTCGCTCGTCAAATGGGTCGGGAACAGTTTGCGGACAACATCGACCAGGTTGCCAAGCCTGTAAACGAATTGCTCGACGCCTATCCGGAGCATCGCCGACGGCTGTTCCTGCTAGCTCAAAGGCGACGGGTTGGAAAACACGCGGCGTTGCATCAATTGCTGCGAGCGGCGATTTCGCCTTCGGACCTCGGCGCACGTAACGCGGCAACGAAGGCTCTGCTCCGTGCAACCGAATCGCTCGAGTCGCTTATCCGCGAGGTCAATGATGCTCGAATCAGGCTCGACCAGCGACCGGAGGATCGACCGTCGGCGATGATCGAAGACCTCGCCAGGCTTCAGCAAGAGTTGCAGATTGAAACCGTTTCGCTTGCCTTGATGCAAACCGAGTTGTTCGCTCCCGGAGCCGACGACCGCATCGCCGCGGCCACCAGGGCCGAGCAAATTGCCGAGCAGGCAATCGTTCGGCTACCCTCCAATACGAAAGCCCGACGAGAGGTCGAGCGATTGAAGATCGAGTCGATCCTCCGTGCCGGCCAGCACGACCGAGCAGATGAAGAGATGGCCGCGCAGTTGCCTCAGCAATCCCAGCCACTGGATGATCGATGGGTCGCGTTGCAAGTCCGACTGGATCTGGCGCAGCAACGCCACCAAAGTGCCGCGGAGCGTTTGAAGCGTTACTTCGGCGACGATCCCGAGTCGGCACCACGGTCGATCGAGATGGATCTGGCTCGGTTCGAGTTCCTGGTGCGGGCCGAATCGGGTCGAAGTTCGGGCAGTTGGCTCGAGGCGATTCAGCGCCGCGGAGGTGACTATGCTCGCCGCCGAGCCGAAGCGTTCGCACTGTCGTTGCTTGGTCGATCCGCGCAGTCCAATGACACGGTTGACCCCGCAATTGTCGCCGCCCAGGGTCAAGACTACCTTCGTCGCGGCGATGCTCAGCGGGCCGCTGAACTCTTAGCGGCCGCGGCCCGAGCCGAAACGAACCAGGATCGCGCGGTGAGTCGAGCTGCGGAAGCCGCCGCCGCCTTCGGGGTGGTCAAACGTTACCAGCAAGCCGCCGCACTCTTGGCAGAGATTGCCGTCGCCAACCCAGACGCCGCGCAGGCCGCCGCCGCCCATCTGCAGGCCGCCGTGCTCACCGCTTCGCACGCACCGCAGCAGGCCGAGGAATTAGAGTCGATGCTTCGTTCCAATCTTCAACAGTGGCCCGATGCGGAAACCGCGCTCGGAGCACGGCGCTGGTTGCAGAAGATATTGGCCGCGCAAGACCGGCAAGTCGAGGCGGCCGAAGTCGCGTCCGATGTTTCGCCTGATCAAATTGATGACGAGACGCTTGAAGAGATCGAGAAGCAGTGGCGACGCGTGTTTCGCGAAACACCGAGCCGCGGTGCGGAGGTTTCCCGGCGGTTCCTCGAAGCCTTTGAGCCACTGTTGGCCAACCCCAACGCGCAGTCGCGATTCGTGTGGCTCGCGGCGTTGCTGGTCGATCGCGGCCAGCTTTCCCAAGTCAAGTTTGCATCGCCTGCTCAATCTTCCGACCCGTTCGCTGCGGCGCTTGTTGAGTTTCGACGCAGCGGGGCAGATTCTAAAGCGCTGCAGTCGCCTCCGCCCGAAGTGATCGATGACGCCACCGCGCGTTTGATGCGCGACGGTCGTGAGAACGCGACTCAGCGACCGTCCGTTGCTCGAGTGCTCGAAGGTTGGCCGGGCAACGATCAGCCTTCACTGGACCGTGCCGAACGATTGGTTTGGCTCGGTCGGACCAGCGACGCAATTGCTCTGGTGAAGCAAGTGATTCAAGCCGATCCGCAGAGTGCGGACGTCACCCGCCAGTCGGCTCGATTGTTGCAGAAGTCGCGCGATCCTGCGGCGATCGACGAGGCGATTCGACTGTGGGATCAATTGGCATCCGGAGCCCCTCGGGGGAGCGCGATGTGGCATGAGGCGAAGCTTGCGGCGATCTCGGCACTTCGGCAAAGCGGAAAGGTGGACGAAGCAACGCGGCGCGCCCGCTATCTGTTGTTGACAATGCCCACCATGGACCAACGGACTCGCGACCAGTACGAGGGATTGTCGAAATGACGGGCATCCCAATGTTCAGGGTGCAATGTGACATCGATGGCCAATAGTTCGCACCACGCCGACGCCAAGCGGTTTGTCGTTCTGTTTCACCAGCCCGGAATCGCGTCGAAGCGAACGGCGAAGCCGCACTACGATTGGATGTTCGAATTCGGGGGCCAGCTGCTCACTTGGGCAACCGCCCCGACGGAGCTTGGAATTGAGTCCATGCAAGTTGGCGATCCGATCGAGGCCGATTGCGAGCCACTTCCGCCTCATCGCCTCGACTACCTCGACTACGAAGGGGAGGTTTCGGGTGGGCGTGGCAGTGTCACTCGTCGACTAGCAGGACACTATGTACTGAAACAGTTCGGTAACGATCTCTTTCATGCGGAGCTGACTTGGACGCAGCAGGTGCGGACCGGGGTCGAGGCAAGCAGGGCTTCAGGAACTCTTGCGTCCCGAGTTTGGGTCGCACAGCTCAGCATCTATCGCAGGTTCTTCCCCGACGATGATGGTCGCTTGGCGGAGAGTCGCGAGTCCTGGCTGTTACGGTTCTCGCTGGGTCGATAAGAAACGAATTGATAAACCGGACCAAGGGGACGATACGACTCGTGGGCCAAGGGACCGGTGTGGCCGGCCAGAACGAGGTTACCGTCCTTCAATTCGATCGATTCGACGATTACGGGCGCTCGAACGTAGCGCGGATGCTCGCTTGGTACGGTCACCAGTGCGATCGGCCCCGTTTCGGTCTCATCCCAGCGAATGTCGACGCCTCCCTTGGCTGCTTCCTGACTGATTCCCTTCAGGAATTTGCTCAGCGGCAGTGGCAACGCGCCGGCTTTGAGATGATGGACTCGTAAAGCGAGCATGTTGGGTTGTTCAGTCAATTCCACCGACAGCTCGCACGAGATCACCGTATCGATGCGGTGGTTCTTGTAGCGAACGGCCGCCAACAAACGGTTCTCTTCGATCACAATTCTCGGTTCGCTGGCTCCACTGGCCAGGAGTCGCGGAAATTTGTTGGGCAACTCTTCAATCAGCCACGAGTTGATCTGGTCGTCGCTGAAGGTCGCATTCCAGGAACCGACGCGACCGGCATCACTTTGCAGCTGCTCGACTTCTTGCTGCAAGTGTTGACTCGCTTCGGCCGTGCTGGAGGGAAGCGATCGCGTGGCCCTCGTGTAGAACTCCGGGACGTGTTGCGTTTGCTCGAGTGCCCACCAACCTCCCGTCACACCAACCAGTAGGGAAACCGTTAACAGGGAGGCGGCAAATCGGATGATCCATCGACGCACTGCAGTGGCTCCCTGTTCTCTTCAAGACCTCAAGAAATGTTACAAGTCAAAACCGAAGCGGAACGGGCAACCAGCTTCGAATCCGCTCGGCCACGCCGGGCTCCTCACTCTCCGGTCCGCGACCGGGCTCGGAGACCTCTTCGATTACCTTTTTGGCTTGCTCGGTCGGTTCAAGTGTTAACAAGTGGCGAGCCCAATGATTCTGCAGGAGTCGCCCCGACGGCAACAAGTTGCCACGTTGCAATCCTTGCAGCGCAAGAAAAGCCTGTCTTTCCAGATCCGCCCGCTCGCTGGCCGTGGGGAAACGATCGTGCAACTGCACGTCGTCGATCCACACTCGCCCACCCGACAAGCTGTCGATGGTCAACCGCAGCGACTGAATCGATGAAGGGTCAACTTCGTCAACTTCCAAGATAACCTCACGGTCGGACCATTGCCCGTTGCAGGGGGCCTGCACGTCGCGCGCGAAGCGGATCGGATCGCCCTGACGCGTCGCTTCGATGGAGACTCGGAGCAGGTGCGTCGCGTCATCGGCGCCCGCTTCGGCCCGATAGGCGAGGGAGACGGCAAGTCGTCCGGAGGGGGGCGGGGCAATCGTCTCGCTGACCAGCCAGGTTCGCCTCACCGTTGGCGTTGCAGTGGTCAACAGCACCGAACGTGAGCCTTCGACCGATTCTTCTTCATCCACGCGAACACATCCCGGCGGATGCTGGGCGTGAAGCCAGCCGACAAGTCCGACGTCTCCGGCTTCTTCAAAACCACCGTTGTTCAGCTCGTCGTAGCGGGTAAAGTCGCTTAGGATTCCAATCCGCTCCAAGATCAGGGTGACCTTCTGTTTGATCGATTCGGTCGTTTCGGTTCCCCCGCTGACACGGGTCGTCCAGGAACGGATGGCGTCATCGGACGGCTCTTTACTGCGTACCAAAACGACTTCTCCAGCTGGCACCAGAACGCGTGACCGCGCGCCTCTGGATGATTGAACGAGTCGATCCGTCGTCTCGCCACGGTTTCGTCCGATCACTTCCCACTCGGTGGGGGTCGTCAGCTCCAGATCGACGTCGCAGTCCCAAGGAACCACGCTAACCATTGATACGTAAAGATGACCATCGATGGTTCCCGACCTCAGTCGAACGGTGCGGGAAGCCGAATCAATTGGCGCGGATTCATGCAGTCCATCAGGGGGGAAGGCACCGAACGATCCCAGCGTTGCGGCCACCTGCTCATCGAGCCGGGTCTCAATCAGGCTGCTGTCAAGAATCAGCAAGTTTGGATCGGTGCGACCGATCAACCGGCTCAGATCTCCAAGCGTTTGATCACGGACCAAACGAGTGAAGCCTGCCGGATGTTCTTCGCCGAACAGAACTCCGGCTAGTGGGCCGCGCGCCGTGGTCAGCTGGTGTTGCCGCAACGATTTGCCTGCGACCACTCCGGCGGGTCGGTAGCGGAAACTGGCGACCAAGTAAGGAGCCGGCTCCGTCGACTCGCGCGATGCGACCTTTTGATCCTGGGCGTTGGGCTCTGCCGTCGCTGAATTCCAACCAAGCGCGGACAAGGTGCCTGCCGGTACCAAGAGCTTGGTTGTGGCGGCGGTGGCCGACTGGGTGACGGCATCATAGAGATGCCTTAATCGTCCTCTTTGCCACGTCGTGAGCGATTCCTCCCCCTGCTGCTGAAGCCACGTTCGTATTTCGGCCAGGTTGCCAGCGATGCCATGGGCGCGGCCGTACAGGATTACGCTGGCAGTGTCACTGGTCTCGAGCGGCCGAAGGTGACTGTTCCCTTCGCAGTCAACCAGGATGCCAGAAAAGGATGCATAGGGGTCGCACAACGATCGGAGTTCTCCGACCAGCGCCGAAAGCGACTGTTGCACCAGTGGATGAAGCGGATGATATTGCGTTCGCGCGCGGTCGCTGTTGGGAGGATAGCCGTCCGCCGCATTGGTCTCGCCGGCCGGTCCGCGACGCGTTGCCTGTGCGAGCAAGGCTCCGTCTTCTTGGATGGCTTGTTCCATCGCGGTTAACAGCATGTTTGGTTTCAGCCCGACCATGACGCGGAGCTGACGAGCTTCGAGCAACCGCAGCAGGATCTCTAAATGATGCGGACGCGGTTGCGACGGATCGACCGTTGGTTTGAACAGGGAACTCTCATACCACGTTCGCGCGACGTTGTTGGCCGGCACGACGATCGCATTGCAACCACAAGCGCGGGCGTAATCGCTGATCCGCTCAATCGCGACCCACAAACGAGCCAAGTCGTGCGTCGATCGAGCGCAGGACGAGAGGTCGATTCGTCGTTCGAGGTCCGCCGTGAAGCGATCGATCCAATCGACATCTGGCAGTCGTAGAGCTGCGGTGCGCGGCGACCACTCAACCGCCG
>JARFQX010000339.1 GCA_029287555.1 Rubripirellula sp.
CGTCCAGCATGGATCAAGACTCTATCTTGTCGCCGAGAATATCCTCAAGGTTGTTGACGCCGAAACAGGTGAACGAATCGACCAATTTCGATTGCGCGGTGCGGAGCGTACCGGCGGACGATTCGGCTCGCTCGACTATCCCTCACCGGTCATCGTTGGCGACCGTCTGTTCTACCTCAACGGCAGCGGCCAGATGTATGTTTTTGCTCTAGGAGAGGAAACCGAGCAAATCGCCCTCAATCGATTCACAACCGACAAAGAACTTTTCTGGGGTTCGCCGGCGGTAAGTGATGGACGGCTGGTCGTTCGAAGTTCCAACCACCTTTACTGCGTCGCCGACAGGGGCCAGACGGTCGACCAAGATCAGCAATTGCTTGCGAGAGCGGATGAACCGGAAGCGGAAGCCCCGAACGAAGCGAGATCGGGTTCAGCAGGAGGACGCGGAAGCCGCTTTGATCCCATGAGCATGTTCAACGGCATGGACCGCGATCAGAACGGACAGGTCACGGAGGTCGAGCTCGAGGGGAATCCCATGGCCGACCGTCTCAAGACGCTCGACAAAGATGGTGACAAGGCAATCTCCAAAGAAGAGTTCAGTTCGGGTATCGCTGGACTCTTTAGCCGCCGAGGCGGTGGAGGCGGTCGCGGTGAAGGCTACGGAGGTCGGGGGGAGGACAAGCGACCGGAGCGCCCGCAACGACCACAGAGCTTGAACTAGCCTTCGTTGACGCCCTCCATTGCAAACGAGGGGCCTATGCACCGGCTATTGAATTCGCATTACGATGCAATCGTCATCGGCAGCGGCCACAACGGTTTGGTCGCTGCCGCGTACCTGGCGAAAGCCGGTAGATCCGTCTTGCTTTTGGAAAAGAACGAGACCCTCGGTGGCGCGACGGCTTCCACGCGTGTCTTCCCCGATTACGAGGCGCTACTTTCCCGATACTCCTATCTTGTTTCGTTGTTTCCCGAAAAGATCATCCGGGATCTGGACCTGGGTTTTCAAACGCGACAGCGGTCAACCGCTTCATTCACACCCTGGCGGGACCCCGGGGGAGAACATCGCGGACTCGTGTTGTCAAACGTGGATGAGGCTCGGTCTCGCGACTCCATGTTCGAGTTGACTGGAAAGCATTCCAGTTGGGATCGCTACCAAGAATTCCTCTCGCTTCAATCAACCATCGCAAAACTGATTTGGCCATCGATGTTGCAGCGATTGCGCTCGCGAATATCGTTCGAGTCCCTGTTGCAAAGTGAACGACAGAAGCGCGCTTGGCGTTCGTTCGTTGAACGGCCCCTGGGTGAAGCGATTGAGGAGTATGCCGACCATGACGCACTTCGCGGCCTGCTGCTTACCGATGGAAAGATCGGTGTCTTTACTCACGCCCACGATCCCAGTCTGCTCCAGAATCGTTGTTTCCTCTACCACGTTATCGGGAACGAGACCGGCCAGTGGCGGGTTCCCGTTGGCGGGATGAAGAGCCTGGTGGACTCCCTCGTCAAGCGCTGCCGCAGCCTGGGTGTTCAATTCTTGGCGAATGCGACCGCGTTGCATGTCGACCGAGGTGAGACCACCCATGAAGTAACGTTCGCCGTGGAGGACGGTGAGCGATCGGCGACCGCGCGAGACGTGCTCGTCAACGCGGGGCCGCGAACCTTCGCAAGCTTGCTGCAGCGTCCCTGGAAAGCGAAGCGGGAAGACGAAGGATCCGTCATCAAAATCAATATGCTCCTGAATCGATTACCTCGGCTAAAGGCCGATGGCACCTCTTCGTCCGAGGCCTTCTGTGGTTCCTTCCATATCGATGAAGGCTACGAGCAATTGGAGTCGTCCTACAGAACCGCAAGCCGATGTGAGATCCCTTCACCCGCCCCCGGTGAAGTCTACTGCCACACGCTTACCGATAGCTCAATCCTATCCGACGAACTGCAGCAACGGGGCTTCCACACGCTGACTCTGTTTGGCCTCGACATGCCATGGCGGCTCTTCGAGTCGGACCACGACCAACAAAGAACGAAGGTCGCGGAGCTCTACCTCCAGGGCCTGAACAACTTATGCGAAGAACCTTTCGAGCAGTGCCTGGCCCTTGACACAAGTGGGCAACCGTGCATCGAAGTCAAGACACCTCAAGACCTTCAATCGGAAATCGACTTGGATCACGGCAACATCTTCCACAATGCCTTGTCGTGGTTCTATGGAGAAGGTGATCAAGTTGGGTCTTGGGGAGTCGAAACGGAATATCCAGGCATTTACCGAGCCGGCGCTTCGGCGGTGCGAGGTGGTGCGGTTAGTGGGATTCCCGGTCACAATGCGGCGATGTGCATTCTGCGAATCGAATCCTAGCTTTCGGCGATAATGCCCGCCGCGTCAAGACTTGTACAGAATCATCCAAAGAACTTCGCGGCGAGCCAAACGGCGGCCGCTTCCATCCACGTGCTGCCGAACTGCGCTGGGGTCACTGCGCTGGGGTCACTGCGCTGGGGTCACTGCGCTGGGGTCACTGCGCTGGGGTCACTGCGCTGGGGTCACTGCGTCCCATTCGCAAAATCCCAAACCTTTTCCCGTCCACTCTCACTTAGGAACTGAATCGATTGAATTTCAACGTCCCCGGATTCCGCTGGGAGATACAATCGAAGCACGCTGGCTCGGCCCTGAACTGGCACTTGGACGGTGATTTCCTGCCACGCTTCCCCTGCGGGCAATTCATATGTGACAGCCTGCGTATCCACAAACGTTTCCTGCGTGGCGGTCCGCCATTGCACCTTCCCTTTTCCCCCGGTTTGGCTGCGAGCACGAAGTTTCAAGGTCAGCGGACCATCGAATTTCACCTGTGCCGTACCTAGAAACGGAGTGCGTCCTTCAGCACGAACGCGGATTGCTGCTTTCAAGGGTTCCACTTCGCACATCCTGGCTACAAGACCCGCGATCGAGCGCGACACCGCGTCTGCCGGCCCGTTAGCAGAGCCGTTGAAGTCTGGATTCGGTTTGGGATAGAGCGCTCCGGTCTCCACAACGAACTGGTCAATCAACTCGTCGAGTTCCTTCACTTTGTCGGGCATCACGCTTGCGAGGTTGCGGGACTCGCCGATGTCTTCTCCGAGGTTGTACAATTCCCGAACCTCCGGATAGTTCGGATGCGGCGCGAATCGTCGAATCAGTTTCCAATCTCCCGCGCGGACCGATACAGCAGGAATCAGGTGCGGAAACCAAGTGAAGTAGGCTTGTCGTTTCAAAGCCCCCGTCTGTTCCAGGATGGGCATGATCGACTCGCCATCCACGACGTGACCTGCGGGCAATTCTAAACCGGTCGCTTCGAGGATCGTTGGGTACAGGTCGATCGGACCAACAACTGCATCGCTGACGGAGCCGGGATCGATTCTGCCCGGCCAACGAACCATCAGCGGCACGCGTTGCCCTCCTTCGTAGATTCGTCCCTTGCCTTCGCGCAGCGGCGCGTTGTTGGTTGGCGGTTGATCGCCAGCCCATTTTTTCCAGTCTTGTACGAACTCCCATCTCGGATGTCCCGGCTTGATGTTGGCAATCTGACGGCTGCCCGGCACATTGCTGTGCGTGTTGCCTCCATTGTCCGAATAGAAGATGAACAGCGTGTTGTCGGTGAGTCCAAGTTCGTCGAACGTGTCCATCAACCGACCGAGACTTTCGTCGACACTCTTCAGCATCGAAGCCATGATTGGATTCTGTTGAAGACCGCGCGGATCGGTCTTGCCGGCGAATTGCCTGGTGTACTCCTCTTTGTGACCCCAAGGCCCATGAACGGCAAAGTGCCAGAAGTTTAGATAGAACGGTTCATCTTGGTG
>JARFQX010000334.1 GCA_029287555.1 Rubripirellula sp.
CAACCAACCGAACCTTACACCGATATGAGTTTTGGAATGGGGCGGGGGCGGTACCCAGCGATCTGCATGACCCAACATGCCGCACGAACCTTCTGCAAATGGTTGTCGGTTAAGACGGGGCGATACTACCGCTTGCCGACCGAGGCGGAATGGGAATACGCCTGTCGCGCCGGAACCACCACCGCCTATTCTTTCGGTGACGATCCCGATGATCTCGAGGACTACGCGTGGTTCTTCGACAACAGCGACGACAGTTACCAGGAAGTCGGTCAAAAGAACCCGAATCCGTGGGATCTACACGACATGCACGGCAACGTCGCCGAATGGGTCTTGGATCAACACGATGTAGGATTCTATGCCGCATCCGACAAGGCAACGGATCCGCTGAATATCCCGCTCGAGCTCTACCCGCGAGTGGTGCGAGGTGGTGGCTGGGACGACGATCCCGAGATGCTGAGAAGCGCCGTGCGCAAAGGCTCGAGCGAGGATTGGAAGCAGCAAGACCCACAGATTCCCAGGAGCATCTGGTATCATACCGATGCACTCAGCGTGGGCTTCCGAGTGGTTCGCCCGCTGACAGAACCTTCTGAACAAGAGAAGGCAGAGAAGTGGGACAAGTCCGAGCCGGAGCAAACGGACCCCGAAGAGTAAGCTTTGAAGTTGCGCATTTGTTCGTAACCCGACGCGTCTTTCTTCGTAACCCGACGCGTCAGCGAGGAAAAGTCGATCTTGACTCCATTCCTCGCTGACGCGTCGGGTTATGATTCGATCTCGACACATCACCGGCTATCGTTCACGCGTAGCCAGCGACCAACGGGCCGCTGAATCATCAACTCCCTCCCCTCCAATACTTCACCAACCCCTCCGGAAGACCGATGACAGAGAAGCGACAACAAGGCTCCCGACGTGAATTCCTGAAGAACACCGGGCGAGCTGCCGCGGCGACAACAATTCTGAGCAGCGCGTCCCACGTGCATGCGGCGGAAGACAATTCGATACGAGTCGTCTTGATCGGCTGTGGCGGTCGCGGTACCGGTGCCGCGGCCAACGCCCTCAGTGTCAACAATGGCCCCACCTTGATTGGTCTCGCCGACGTCTTCGAGAAGAACCTCAATAGCACCTATGCGTCGCTCTCGGGCAACGAAAAGTTCAGTTCCAAAGTCGACATCCCCGAAGAGAACAAGTTCATCGGCTTCGACGCGTACAAGAAGGCGATGGACCTGCTTAAACCGGGAGACGTGGTGATCCTGGCAACACCGCCCGCCTTCCGCTGGGTTCATTACAGCTACGCGATCGAGAAGGGCTTGAATGTCTTCATGGAAAAACCGGTCACGGTTGACGCCCCCACCTCCGCGCGAATGCTGGAGATTAACAAGAAGGCGCTTGAGAAGAACTTGAAAGTGGCGGTCGGCTTGATGTGCCGCCACTGCCCGGCGCGCCGGGAACTATTCGATCGAATCCAAAATGGTGAAGTCGGCGAACTCACCATGCTGCGTGCCTATCGGATGGCAGGACCGACGGGGTCCGCCGCGGCACCGCCCAACGACGGCAGCCTGGCCGAGTTGATGTATCAGATCAAACACTTTCACGGTTTTCTGTGGCTCAGCGGTGGTGCGGTCAGCGATTTTCTGATCCATAACATCGATGAATCCTGCTGGATGAAAAACGAGTGGCCCGTCAGCGCCATTGCCCTGGGCGGTCGTCATTATCGAGGCGACAACGTCGACCAAAACTTCGATACCTACGCGATCGAATACACCTTCGCCGATGGAACCAAGTTGATGGTCGACGGCCGCACCATCCCGGGATGCAAACGCGAGTTTGCCAGTTTCGCCCACGGCACCAAGGGGCTGGCAGTGATTTCAACTGCCTCACACTGGCCATCGAAAGCGAGGATCTACGATGGACACAATTTCGACAAGGAAAAGCTGACCTGGGAAACTCCACCCGAACCGCAGGAGAACAATCCCTACCAGGTCGAGTGGAATGATTTGATCAACGCGATTCGTGAAGACCTTCCCTACAACGAGGTGGAGCGAGGGGTGATGGCGAGCGCCGTGACCTCGATGGGACGCATGGCGGCGCACACCGGCCAGGAGATCACGCTCGAGCAATTCATGAAGCACGATCATGAGTTCGCGCCGGGTATCGAGAACCTGACGCTCGACTCTCCCGCTCCGTTGCAAGCCAACGCCGAAGGCAAGTACAGCGTCCCCATGCCAGGCCTGGTCAAGAACCGAGAGTACCTGTAACCCCAATCGCCGGTGCCCGTGCCCATCGCGCAGGTGCCCGTGCCCAGCGCAGCGGTGCTCGTGCCCATCGCGCAGGTGCCCGTGCCCAGCGCAGCGGTGCTCGTGCTCAGCGCAGCGGTGCTCGTGCTCGAATCGTTCGCAGGCTATCGTTTGCAGGTTACTGGGTGCTTGCGAACGTTGGTTCGAGCACGAGCACGAGCACGAGCACGAGCACGAGTAGGAGTAGGAGTAGGAGTAGGAGTACCACAACTTACGGTTGGGCCAAGATGACAACATCCGCAGATCGCTCGCTGATCGAGTTGGTCGATGTTTGGAAGTCGTACCAACTCGAGGAGGTCCGCGTCGACGCGCTGCGGGGGGTCACGCTGAGCATCGACCAGGGCGAGTTTGTGGCTCTGGTGGGCGCTTCGGGAAGCGGTAAATCGACGTTGATGAACACGCTTGGATGTCTCGACCGCCCGTCATCGGGCACTTACCACTTGGCCGGCCAGGACATTGTCCAGATGAATCGAGATCAGCGGGCGAGGATTCGCAACGAGCAGATTGGATTTGTATTCCAGAGTTTTAACTTGCTCAACCGAACATCGGCCCTGGAGAACGTTGAGCTTCCTCTGCTCTATCGAAATGGGATTTCTCGTTCGGAGCGACGCAAGCGGGCCGTCGAATTACTTTCCCGGGTCGGACTGGCCGATCGACTTGATCATCACCCGGGCCAATTGAGCGGAGGCCAGCAGCAGCGAGTCGCGGTTGCCCGGGCGTTGGTCAATGAGCCCAACATCCTGATGGGAGACGAACCGACGGGTAATCTCGACTCCAAGACGAGTGAAGAAATGATCCGGCTGTTCGGAGAACTCAACGAGCGAGACGGGATTACCGTGATCCTGGTGACGCACGACGTCGATGTGGCACGCGTGGCCAAACGCCAAATCGTGCTTCGCGACGGTTTGGTCGTCTGTGATACGGGCGACTTCGAGGAAGCATTCCAGGCGCTCCGTCATCAAGAAGTGTGATCCGTTGGCGACGTCTGGATGCTATCGACGATCGCGTTGATTCTCTCCCTTGCTTCGTCAGCCCAAGGACTATCGGGAGCCAGTTCGAGAAACCGCTTCCAGTGATGTCGTGATTCGATTTCCCGATCGAGGTCGTCCAGGAGGCGGGCAAGGTTGTAGTGAACATCCGGGTAATCGTCGTGCAGCGATAGCGCGCCTCGAAAAGCCGCTTCGGCAAGTTCAGGCTGGCCCGTTTCAGCCAGGACGCAGCCAAGACTTGCCCGCGCCTCGACAAAATCGGGATCCGTTTCGATCGCCGCGTAATAACGCTCGCGCGCCGCGACCGATTCACCGAGTCGATAAAGCAGTTCGCCGAGCTGAAAATCGATGTCGGCTCTGGGACCATCGCGAGCCAGGATCGCATGGCCGTGGTCGATCGCCACTTGCAGATCCCCGGCTTCTTCGGCAGCGAACAAACCCGACATCAGCTCGTCGTCATCGGTGCTGGAGTCAGAGTGAACGCGAAAGGGAACGGTCTCCGGCGGCTCGACGGTGAACGAACCCAACGCTGGGCTTCGCGGGCCAGTCCTGGCGGCCAGGCCGGACCCCGGTTCGGAATCCGGTTCGGCATCCGATTCGGACACCGGTTCGGATACTGGGGGCTCCATCGTTTCCAGCGCGTCAAAATCGAAACGGAGTTGGCCACTGGGTTCGAGCAACCCCTCGCCGTGGCGAAGCAGCACCTGCTTGCCTTCGACCAAAATCGAAAGTTGGTCGAGCGGTCGCTGAATGTCGGGCAAGACCTCCACCAGTTCCACGAGCCGCTGCTCGATCGCCTTCGGGCTCGCCCCCG
>JARFQX010000359.1 GCA_029287555.1 Rubripirellula sp.
CAGCCACAAGTCTTCATCTCAGTTGGATCACGATCGCTCTGCTCGCCTTCGCACCGGCCGTTTGGGCGCAGCAGACCCCCCCTCCGCCGGGCGGCAGTGATCAACTTCGACTTGCCGGAAAACGGCTGATCGAGGGCGACGTTGACGGTGCGTTGGGTATTTTCGAACAGGTCGAACCATCGAAGTTCTCGGACACCGACCGCTACAACCACGGCATTGCCCTCTATCGGTCGCAACGCCTCGAAGCAGCCGCCGAAGCTTTTCAATCCGCGGCCTCGGCATCCAATCCTTCGCTGGCCGCTCGGGCTCGATTCAATCTGGGCAATACTGCCTACTCTCGCGCTCTCGAACTCCTCCAGTCCGAGTCACCGGAGACGGTTTCCGCTGCCATCGACTCGCTCCAGCAAGCGATCGATCACTACCGAAGTTCCTTGAAACTCGCTCCCCAAGATCGCGACGCCCGAGTCAACATCGAGCTGGCCAGCAAATTGATTCGGCAGCTGAACCAAGAGCAGCAACAGCAGCAACAGCAACAAAGCGACGAGATGTCGGACGAGGAACAGTCGCCGTCGAACGAGAATCAAAAAGGGCAAGAAGGCAGCCGACAGCAAGATCGAGAACGGACCGAGCAGGAACCCGATTCACAACCATCCCGCGAACCGCAAACTCAGCAGCAAGATCAACAGCGAGAGGAGGATGAGAAGCGAGAACCAAAGGATGAGGATCAAGCCAGTGAAGATGAAAGCGACCAGAAACCGACTCAGCAGCCTTCCGATCAGCAGCCATCTGCCCAGGCGAAGCCCGAACAACCAAAACAGCGCGAAACGCCAGGAGATGCGTCGTCGACCGACGATCAGGACGATTCGCCACGTCAGTCGCCCTCAAATGGAGATTCCGAATCGTTCGATCGCCCATCGCCGCGAAGTTCTCAGAGTTCCGGCGAGACGGAGGAACGGGACGATGGCGAGCCCCAGCCGCCTGGCGAGACGCCCGAAGGTGAACTGACCGCTGCGAGCGAATCGGGAAATCCCAACGAACAGGAATCGGGATCCGAGCAGACGGTATCGGAACGACCGGGTCCCGACACGACGCGGCTGACACCCGAAGAAGCCCGCAAGCTGTTGCAGTTGATTCGAGACCGAGAGATGCAACGCCGACGGCAACTCGAGCGGATTCGGAGCGAGCGTCGAATTCCGGTGGAACGAGACTGGTAGGGGAAGGAGCGATGTTGCGAACTCTATTTGCTTGCCTGATTGTTGTCTGCTGCTGCTCGGCCAACGTCCTGGCTGCCGACGTCGATGCGGATGTATCAACGCGAGAGACGTACGTGGGTTTGCCGATTGTTCTCCGCATCCACATCAACAATGCGAGTGAATACGAAGCGCCGATCATGCCCGAGGTGGACGGCTTGGAGATTGAGCCGGCCGGTCCCCCCTCGCGTAGCTCTCGGATCATGTCGATCAACGGGCGGCGAACCCGACGTACAACCGTTTCCTACGCGTTTCGCGTCACTCCGTTGCGTGCCGGCACCTTCACGATTCCGCCGGTCAAGGTCGAGGCGGATGGCCTTTCCACCATGACCAAAGCCGTTCGTCTCGTCGCCACCAAGAGCGAGACGGACGACTTGATGTTCGTCGAAATCGAAGGAAAGGAGAGCGAAATCTACGTGGGTGAAGCGCTCGACCTAAGCCTCAAACTATGGATACGTCCCTATCGAAATCCTGACTATCGCATCGACTTTGACGACGGGCAGATGTGGCAATTGATTTCGGAGCAGTCCGCTTGGGGGCCATTCGAAAACCGGCTGGGCGAACTCGCCCAGAATCGACAGCGCCCCGCTGGTCGGCGCGTGTTGCGAGAAGACTCAAGTGGTGAACAGCGCGAGTATTTGCTGTATCAGATCGAGACGACAATCTATCCGGACCGACCGACCACGATCACGGGAGACGATGTCCGCATCATCTTGAATTACCCCGTTGAAATCGGACGCTCGCGGAGTCCCTTTTCGATGTTGGACGATGAAGATTTCTTTGACGACGACTTTTTTGGCGGATCGTTGTTTGACGACAGCTTGTTTCGATCCTTTGGAAGCCGTTTGACCATTTCCAAGAGCCGTCCGATCATTGCCGAAGCGAGCATCGATCCGATTCGCGTGCAGCCCGTGCCCACGACCGGTCGACCGGGCGACTACGTCGGCGCCGTCGGCCGGTACACGATTTCGGCCACCGCCACCCCAACGAGCGTACAGGTAGGCGATCCGATTACCTTGCATCTCACGGTTGAGGGCGACGGAGCGATGGATGTCGTGCGAGCTCCCCCGCTCTCACTGCAGCAAGATCTCATTCGAGATTTCAGGGTGCCCGACGAGCCGCTCGCCGGCATCGTTCAGGGTTCACGCAAGCAATTCACGACAACCCTGCGCCCGCTCAGCGAGGGCGTGACGCACATTCCGGCGATCGAATACACTTACTTCGACCCAAAATCGGAACAGTTTGTTACCGCCAAGAGCGAGCCGATTCCGATCGAAGTGACGAAAGCCGAAATGCTGGCCCTTGACGCGGTGGTGGGCGATCGAGGTCCGACGGTTCCAAGAGCACCGATTCCGAGCGAATCGATACCGGAGGGACAAGTCGAACCGGCGCTCTTTTCTGGCAATGAACTCTTGCGATCGGTTGAGCCCTTCCAACTTTTGACTCCACGGATGCTGAGTCTGCTGATCGGTCCACCGGTCCTGTTCCTCGCGGCTGTAC
>JARFQX010000480.1 GCA_029287555.1 Rubripirellula sp.
TGATCGCCTCTTGCGATGAATCGATCCGCCCGATTGATTCTCGGACGATCTCCACCGCCGTCGCCTCACCGCTCTGCTGCAGTCGAAGTAGTTCCAAGGCAGAATCGAGCATCGATGTGAATTTCCGAGTGGGCTTCGTGAATGAACCGAGCGCGGATTATCGGCCATCACCACCGAGTCGACCAGCCCGCCGCCGGGCGAGTTCCTCGTCGGTTCGGATCTGTTTTGGCCATCGGGACCGACGCGATCATGTTCCAAGCAAGTCGTCTGACCCCTAGCGCGGTCCCCCTAGCTCGGTCACGGTTCATGACTTGCGCAGCAAGATCGTCGCCACGCAACCAGCCGGGCCTCCGGCTAAAGAAATTTCGCCGTGGTGCAGCCGGGTGATACGATAGGCACGACATAGGCCGAGCCCAAGGCCGCGACCCGCTTCGCGTCCGCTGAAGTACGGATCGAAGGCGTGTCGACGTGCTTCCGGCGAGACGCCGGGTCCACTGTCAGCCACGTGGATCAGGACGCGGTCGGGGTAGTTTTCCAGTGAAACGACAATCGTTCCCTGGCACCCAATCGCCTCGAGAGAGTTGCGAATCAGAACGCCAATCGCCTCGCGAAGCATGCGCGGATCGGCTTCCAGCGTGCCGCTCCCGTCGGTGAGATTTAACTCCAAACGAATCGACTGTCGCTCCGCTTCGGCACGGTAAGCTTCGACCGCTTCGGTTACCAACTCCAACACGTGAACAGGTTCCAGGTAGGGTTCAGGCGGATTGGCGAAGAACATCAGGTCGGCAATCATCTCGTGGGCCCGATAGACCTGGTCCACGATCCGCTGGAGCATTGCCGCACGGGCCGGGTCCTCCTCGGCTCGCTGCAACTGTTGAGCACGCGTTGAGATGTTGGCCAAGGGATTGTTGATCTCGTGGCTCAGGCCGTAGGCAAGCTGTTTCAACGCCGCCAATTTGTTGCGGTGTAGCCGCTGGTCGAATGCCTGCTGCAGCGATTCTTGCTGTCCCCTTGTCCGAGCCAGTTGTTGCAGCAGGTGGAAGGGCGGTTCCGACTCGCTGCCAGCGTTTAGCACGTTCGCGGCAAGTTCCTCATCCGCCTCGAGCTTGGGCCATTGCTTTTTCCATGCCGGGGGCACGGGCGGTCCGGTTGCTTCCAGCCAAAGCTCCGCCTCGGCCAACCACCGCTGCTTGGGAAGCGTTCGGAAGTGATCGCCAAGTCGCTGCCATCGTCGGCTCAGCGTCGACGTAAGTGCAGGTTCGCCCAGATACGCATCGCCGCTGGCCAGACGGGCACCGATGTGATCGGCCAGCCAATCGACCAATTGCATCGGTCGAACCACATCACCGGTCCAACCGAGGGCGGCGAAAATCATCAGAGGCGGATCGCTCATGATCGCTCGATGAAGCCGCCGCCGGGTCCCTGCGGTCAAACACGATGCCCCGGTGGACGATGGAACCGCAAAGGACTGACCCGTCACCGAGTGTTCTGTCACCGACTGATTCGTCCCCAGGTGTTCCGGTCGAAATTGACTCGGCGGGTAGCTGACCAGCAGCTCACCGAGCACCTCGGTCACCTGGAAGCTGCAAGGCAACCACCAGCGATCCGAGCCGCGGCGCAGGGAGGGCAACAATCCCATCGGGCTGGTCCTCTTGAAGGTCTCCCTTTCGCTGAGAGCACTTCCCTTGGCGATCGTGCTCGGCTCATTGCCAGATCTGATGTCCCACTGAGCCTCGCCGGGCGTGCTAGTGCGATTGGGCTCAGGCAAGACCGCTTCGCTCAATCTCGAGCAGATCGCAGGCCCGGCCAACCAACTCGTCAATGGCAAAGGGCTTCTGCATGAAGTCGTTCGCGCCAGCCGCCTTCAACGCATCCACCTTGCTGTGTTCCACCATTCCCGAGATGCAGAGAATCTTGACCATGTCCATCGAAGGATCGCTCCGCACCCGCTGGCAAACCTCCTTGCCGTTGATGTCCGGCAACATCACATCGAGGATGACCAGATCGGGGCGAAACTCCTTGACCCCCATCCCGGCATCGAAGCCGTTATTGGCGGTGCGAATGTCAAACCGCCCATCGCGTTCGAACCCGTCTTTGATCAAATCCACCAAGTCTTGATCGTCGTCGACAATCAGCAACTTCTTCTTTCCGCTTTCCAAGGCATCGGTGGGAATGCCATTATCCTTCATGAACAGGTAGAGCTGGTCACGAGGGATTCGTCGAAACTTGCTTCCGGGAACTCGGAAGCCTTTGAGTGACCCGTTATCAAAGCAGCGAATGATCGTTTGCTGGCTTACCTTGCAAATCTTGGCTGCTTCGCCTGTCGTGAAGACCGTTTTCGTGGTCATGTCAGAAACCATCCTCCCTGCATGACTAGACGTTTCCGAGTGATTGAGGACTCAGCCCAGTTTCTTGAAGACTCAGTTTCTTGAAAACTCAGGTCTCAAAGACTCCGGTTGAGCAAACTGGTGCGAAATGCCGGCGAATCTCCACCCGCTTTCCGTTCAACTGATCATTCGCATGCCCTGCGAAACCCAGCTTCTCCACCAAGAGGCCTCTTTAGCAAACTTCCCGGTCTCCGCACCAGCACACTTTGTCACCAGCTTGCGTGGAGAACGCAGGCGGCAAGAAACTCCGAGTCTCTCTGCCTTGCCAGCCTTGCCTCGACGACGAATTCTATCGATTCGAACGGACCGGTCAAGATCGATTCAAACAGCGCAAGTCCATTTGCATCATTACTTTGCGCGATTTGGAACGGGAAAACTCGGAAAATTTTGAACGTGAATCGACCCCTCAGACGCTTCTCCAGTTTGTCCTTCAGTGGCTTGGCGAAAGCGCCCCAGTGTGAATTCAACGTCCTTTTGCCGTAGCCCGAGTCTTCGATTCGGACCTCGGTCAGGAGCGTCGGGGAGGTGATGGTCGGCGAGGTGACGCGACGGTTCGCCCGAGCGATGTGGGCGCACATCGGGAGACTTGGATTGGCAGACAATCGAATCGCCGCCTCAAACGAAAGTCGTGCTATTGAGGCTCTGTCTCTTATACACATCTGACGCTGCCGACGATCCAACTCTAGTGTAGTTCTCGGTGGGGGGCGGAGGGTTAAAAAATGGGGGGGGGGGGGGGGGGGGGGGGGGGGGGGGGGGGGGGGGGGG
>JARFQX010000489.1 GCA_029287555.1 Rubripirellula sp.
AGCAATCCCGGCCACGCCGCCGGGACCACCTTCGACGGTCGGATCGAGTGCCCGCATGTCACCCGTGGCGATCGTCATCCCCTCATCATCCGTCTCGATGAACTGGATCCCGGCAATCTGCGAGTAGATTTCGAAGATCTCGCGAGCCCGCTCGATCTGGTTATCCGTGATTGCGTTGAGCGCGGGCGCACCCGAGGGGAGCACTCCAATCACGTCTTGGAAGTTATAGAAGGCAACCTTGGTCGCCGTACCAAACGTTCCACTCGAATCGCTGCCCAGGACAGACAATGACTGGGCCGCGTTGAGCCGCGCGCCGGTCACCGAGGTCCCGGTCAAGTTTGGAAGTGGATCGGCACCGAGCAGAATCGCGTCCCGAATATCGTTCACCGACGCGGATCGGTTGTAACCTGCGAGCAAGCCGTAGACGCCAGCCACGTGCGGCGATGCCATCGACGTGCCACTATTGAGACCGTAGCCACCGCCTAGCGTCGTGCTGAGAACATCAACACCGGGTGCCGCGATGTCGACACTGTTGAGGCCGAAGCTCGAAAAGCCAGCGAGTTGATCGTCATCATCGGTTGCGGAAACCGCAATGATTTCCGGGATGTCGTAGGACGCTGGATAAGCGGGGGAGGCGTCGTTATCCGAACTGGAGTTTCCTGCGGAAGTCACAAAGCCGACTCCGGCATTGATATTCGCCTGAACCGCGTCATACAAGGCCTGGGAGAAACCACCGCCGCCATAGCTGTTGTTGCTGACGACGACATTGATCCCGAAGATCGTCTTCATCGTGACGATGTAATTCAACGATTCGATCAACGCCGAGAATGGAAGAGTCCCACCGCCGGCTCGCAACGCCATGATCTTGGCGTTCCAGTTGACGCCGGTGACGCCGATTCCATTGTCGCCGACCGCAGCCGTCGTTCCGGCAACGTGGGTTCCATGGCCCGTCTCGTCTTGCGGTACCGTATCGCCCCCGAACGGATCGATCCCGTGGATGTCGTCGATGTAGCCGTTCCCATCGTTGTCGATCCCGTCGCCGGCCACTTCACCCGGATTGACCCAAAGATTGTTGATCAGATCGGGATGAGTGAGGTCGACGCCTGAGTCGACGATCGCGATGACAACTTGAGGAGAGCCGGTGGTAACGTCCCAAGCCTCCGGCAGGTCGATGTCGGCATCAATCGTTCCGCCGGTCTGGCCCGTGTTGTCGTAGTGCCACTGGTCGGGAAACTGCGGATCATTGGGCGTCGCGGTTGTCTGATGCACTTGGTCCGCTTCGGCGTAGCGAATCTCGGACATCTGGGAGAGCTGGAAGATTTTCGTAGCAACGTCGGTTCCAGCTTTGGTTCCAACGACGCTGGCGCCGATGAAATCGAACTCTTTGACCAGTTCAAGGTCGTATTGATTGAGAATTTGTTCGCGACGAGCTTCGCTGACGCCATCGTTAAAGCTAAGAATGATCTGGCCCTTGTAGCTGGCGCTCGCGCCGCCACCGAGTAGGTGGGCTTCAACCGGGATATCACGGTGACCCGGCTCGTCGATTGCGCCGGGCATGCGGAAGTCTAGCGGCTCGTTTCGAATCTCGGCTCGGATGCTGGTTCCACCAACGCCGAGCGGACCGATCTGCGTGGCGGTGTCGAAGCTGGAGTTGTCGTCATCGACGACCAACGGTTCACTAAAACGAACTTCGGCCCGGTAAGATCCGGTCGTTGTCCCGCCCACGGCCCCACTTCCGTCGGCTGCGTAGTTGACGTTCGAAGAACTCGATAGACCGATGAAGTAAGTTCCGGCATTCGCAACCGCTTGAATGAGTTGCTCGGCGCCATCCGTCCCCGCCGCATCGACCGACGCCAGTGGATTACCGGCAGAGTCGAACAGGCGGATCGCGATGTCGAGTCCCGGATCGGGAACGGCGTCCACCGTGATCGTGCCACCAGCGAGCAACTCGAAGCGATAAAGGTCGACATCGTTGGCCGGTGCCACTGCCGAATCGAGGTTGTCACCGATGAATCCGACGATGCTGGCATCGGGTGCGGTGTCCTGCTGTTCGTTCAGAAGCAGACGCCATCCGTTGAGCACACCAGTGTTCCCCGTGGCAATGTCTTCCACTTCCAGACGCCACGAGCCGCGCGCGTTGGTCGCATCGAAAGTGGACAGTGGTTCCACCGGGCGGAAGCGACCGGTGTAAGGACCGACTCCCTCTAGAATCGACTGCGTCGCTTCGTCGTCCAGGATGGTGTTAACCAGCGGTTGGTAATCGCCGCCGACTGCGGCCAAGACTCCGCCAGCCCCATCGGCACCGAGTGACGACAGGCCGGGAGCAACGGAGAGCGTTCCAACGACGTCGCCACTTTCGGGCTCGACCTCGTAGACGTTTCCGTTGTTGTCGGAGGCAAGCACGAGGCCCTGAACGACGGCGAGGCCGACGAGCACGGCAGCCGGACTATCGAGGATCGCCGCAACACTACCATCCTCCGCATTGAGTTCGACGATGCGTGATTGATCATCAATGGCGAACAGCGTTCCTCGCACGCCACCACCGGCCAGTCCGCCGCTGATCGTCGCAGCGGGGGTTAGTCGTCGCAGTTCCTCTTCTCCGAACGGATCAACGAAGACCAGATCGCCCGACGCGGAATCGAGCAACACGACTTCGCCATTGAGCATGGCCAACCCATCAACCGCGACACTCTCGACGACCATCGAATCGACAAGGCCGCCAGTATCGGGATCAAGCTCGAACAGCTCGTTGTCACCCGAGGCGATGTAGTAAAGCGTGCCGCCGGCGAATGCCAATCCGGCGTCAGCGCCGGCCGACCGAGGAGCCGGGAACGAGTTGATCGTGTCGCCCGTCTCCGGATCGAGCTCGAGGATTTGATTGTTGGCACCATCGACGGCGAACAAGCGCTCACCGGGCAACTCAACGACGGAGATGCGCGTACTGGTATTCGGTCCGACCAATTGCGTGCTGGAACCATCGACCCAAATCTGCAAAACGTTCTCGCCGACATTTTGCGTACCGGCATCTTTGATTCCGACCGACGCAAGGTCGGTCGCAAACGATTGCACGAGAACGCCCGTGTCTTCCAGGTAGGCAAGCGTGAAGAAATTGCCGTCACTCGAGGCGACGACAGGCTGTTGGCGGCTTAACGTAGCGACGTTGTTCCCAATCGGCGTCCCCCCGCTGTCAAAACGCTGGACGAAGGAATTGGGCTCTCCGAACCAAGTCACCTGGAACGTATCATCCGATGCGAGATCGATTCGTGGGAACGCTGAAGTCGTAACCCCGGCTTCGTTGATGGAAACACCGTCCGAGAGAACGTTGCCCTCGGAGTCGAACGATCCCAACGCGACACCCTGGTCGTCGGAGTACCAGACGGTGCGGTAAAGACCCGAAGAATCGACCGCGATATCTGGACTGAGTTCTTCCAGGAATTCATCGTCAACTTCATGGATCAAGAAGGGATCCGTCTTTGGTCTTCCGTCGGGAGCATAAACTTGACCGTAGACATTTCGGCGAACAAAAATAAACGGTCCGAGTGTGGCTTCAACGCCACTAATTGCGACGACGCCAAATTCGCCGGAGGGAGTGATCGCGACACGGGGCCTGACATCGATCTCTTGATTGGCCAACTCGCTCGTGAGAAGATCTAGTTCTTCACTTTGTGCACTGCCATCGGACGCAAAGATCTTTCCGCGGACCGCCACATTCCCGAGCAACGTGTCGGCGCCGGCAAGATCGCTCCACACGGCTATCCAACGGCCTGAACCCGGATCAACATCAACGTCGGGCAGGCTATCGGCGTACACCTGGTCATCGCTGACCTGGAATTCAGGCGTGCCGTTTCCGTCGGCATCGAATTGACGGGCTCGAATCGTCGCCACCGTATTGTCGTCCTGGTCGAGTTCCAAAGACTTCCAAACGATGACAAAACGGCCCTGGTCGTCGATTCCCACGGCTGGAGCGAGTTGATCTCGGTCCGATACCTCGTTGACTTTGATTTCACCCGAGATCGGGTTGTTATTAACGTCAAACACCTGCGCGTAGATCGCCGAACTGACGTCGTCGTCGCGGACAACATCGGTCCAGACGACGACGTAGTTTCCGTTGGAACTTCGAGCAACCTCGGGTTGGTCCTGATTGCGAGAACCAAACTGGCTGACCTGGAACTCAGTTCCTTCCGTTGCTCCGCTGGCGTTAAAGCGTTGAGCGTGAATGCCACCGTCACCGGCCTCGGTCCCCCAGCTGACCACGAAACTGCCGTCGCCGTTGACGGCGATCGAAGGAAATACCTGATCACCGCCAGTCAATGTCGCAACAAGGAACTCGTCTCCTAGGGCGAAGCCGTCCGCGCCAAACCGCCGCCCGTAAACTCCACTGCCATCCCCGTCTTGCCCAACGCTGGTCCAAACGACAATGAGATTTCCGTCGTCATCGACGTCCGCGGTGACTTCTGTTTGATCGTCTTGAGTAAACGTGTTGATCTGGAATTCTTCTCGCAACACGTCGCCGTCAGCGTTGTACAGCTTTCCGAAAACGCCACGGCCGTCACCATCCTGATCGGTGCTCCGCCAAACGATAAAAAAGCTTCCGTCGTCACGCAGCACCGTTCGCGAATTATCCTGGCTGGCCGTGATCTCAACGTTGACTTGAAACTCGCTATTGTGGCCCTTGATCAGTTCCTCGACGAGGATCGACGTCACACCCAACCGGTTATTTGCCAACTCAATATCGGGTTGTTCTTGACGGCCCGCGTCACCAAGGAAATCGACCAGGAAAGTGTCATTGCTCTTTCCACCGTCCTCGAGAGTCACCACCGAGAGCGAACCCTGATTGAGCTGGTTGTCAGTCGGCACCAGTTGCGGGAGATCAATGCCTCCGTCCACACCTAGGAACGTGACGATGAAGCGG
>JARFQX010000524.1 GCA_029287555.1 Rubripirellula sp.
ACCCACTTACATTACGCTCAAAGATGTCAAGAAACGTTGGGGTCATGCCCAGGAAGATGTCTTTCCGGTGGCCCAATTCGAAAAACTTTGGGGCGACCTGACCGCGATCCCGGAAGTCGACTGCCGCTTCTTTGTCACCCCGATGCGTCGCGGTCAACAACTCAAATCGCAAGCCCAGCTCGATCCCTGGAAACTCGACGGCACCGCCGATTACATCGACTCGCTTTGCCAGTGGCGTTGATGTGCTCCAATGCCGGGGTGAATCCAAGAGGTGTGTCCACGAGGGCCAAAGGTGCGACCGTTTGCTTCGAGTCGCAGTCACAGCGCGAGGATCAAGTGGCCGGGCCGTTGGCCCTATGATATCGTTGTGTTTTCGCATACCCAGGCCGATGGACTTGGCCAGACAAACCAACGGGGCGTTGCCGTGAGGGAATTTCACCGACGTCATTGATTTTCGCCATGAAGTCCGTTTCTGATGTCCTGAGCTCCATTCATGACGGGGATCCGTCGGCGGCCGACCAATTGCTTCCGCTCGTTTACGACGAGCTTCGAAAACTTGCCGCTCAGCGAATTGCGCGGGAAGATCCGGGGATCTCGCTCCAGGCGACGGCCCTGGTTCATGATGCCTACTTGCGGCTGGTTGATGTCGAGAGCCGACAGCGATGGGATTCGCGCAGTCACTTCTTTGCCGCGGCCGCCGAAGCGATGCGACGGATTCTGGTCGATCGAGCTCGAAAGCGGGGCGCGATTCGTCATGGTGGCGGGCGGCACCGCGTGAATCTTTCCGATGTTGAGGTGACGGTTTCCCAGCCACCCCATGAGATTGTTGCTCTCAGCGATGCCTTGGACCGTCTCGCAACGATCGACCAGCGTAAAGCGGAGTTGGTCAAGCTGCGGTTCTTCGCCGGGTTGACCAACGACCAGGCCGCTGAAGCCCTCGGGATCTCTCCGGCAACCGCCTACAACGATTGGGCGTACGCCCGTGCCTGGTTACGGGTCGAGACTCAAGAAGATTCTGTCGCCTGAGAACGCTGCAGGCCATCCGCCGCTTGGCACATTTTCGTTCGCGTAAAGGTTTGCGGGTAAAGGGCTTGGCTCACTCGGAAGGACTCTCGCCGACGTGGCCTTCTTCCGAGGCGTTTCCTGCCGTTTCACTCTTTTCTCCGGACTCGATTAGAGGTCTCGGATCGCGATTACGCATTGAAGACTAGGTGGCGAAGGCCAGTTGATCGGACCGTCGACGATGCTGCCGCACAATAAGCTCATAGATATGCTCTCACAGAAAACCGAAGAATCGATCTTCCACGCCGCACGCGAAATCGAATCCGACAGGGAGCGAGCGGAGTTTCTCGACCGAGAATGTGGTGAGGATCAATCGCTCCGCCGGCGACTCGACGCACTGCTGGCGGCCCACCTGAACGATCCCGATTATCTTCACGTCTCGCCTATCAAGGGCGGCTCCTTGCTCGACTCCTCCAGCGACCCGGGGCTGACTGCTTGCCTTGGCAACTCGAATCAACCGGGAGACGTGATTGGAGCCTACAGGATTCGCGAGCAGATCGGCGAAGGCGGGATGGGGGTCGTTTATGTCGCCGAACAGACCGACCCGGTGAAACGCCGAGTGGCATTGAAGGTGATCAAACCCGGGATGGATTCGAAGCAGGTGATCGCTCGCTTCGAGGCCGAGCGGCAGGCGTTGGCGGTGATGGACCATCCCAACATCGCTCGCGTCATCGATGGGGGCACCACGGAATCGGGCCGCCCCTATTTCGCGATGGACCTGGTGCGAGGGCTGCCGATCTGCGAGTACTGCAACAAACATCGCCTCGTCACTCGGGCTCGCCTCAACCTGTTTCTGGATGTTTGTGACGCGGTGCAGCATGCCCACCAAAAAGGCATCATCCACCGCGACTTGAAGCCCACCAATGTCCTGGTGACTCGCAATGGGGACCGGGCGATTCCGAAGGTGATCGACTTTGGATTGGCCAAGGCAACCGGTTACCGCTTAACCGAGCGGTCGATCTACACGAACTTCCACCAAATGATCGGCACTCCGCTGTACATGAGCCCCGAGCAAGCTGAGTTGTCGGAACTTAATGTCGACATCCGCTCGGACATCTATTCACTCGGCGTCATTCTTTATGAGCTGATGACCGGCGACACGCCGTTTGAGCGAGAGCGACTTAATAGTGTGGGATATGACGAGTTGAGACGCATCATCCGGGAGGACGACCCGCTCCGTCCCAGCGAAAGAGTCAGCACGCTCAAGGCGGAAGCGATCACAACGCTGTGTGATACCAGGCGAAGCGATTTTGCCAAGATTCATCAGCAACTTCGCGGCGAGTTGGACTGGGTCGTGATGAAAGCCTTGGACAAGGATCGCGGACGGAGGTATCAATCCGCCTCGGAATTCGCCGATGACGTGAGATGTTTCCTCGACGACGAGCCCGTCGAAGCCTGCCCGCCTACGTTGTCCTACCGCGTGCGCAAATACGTGCGCCGCCACCGAGTGCTCGTGGCGTCTGCGGCTCTGGTGATGTTGACCGCCGGATTGGGAACCTGCGCCAGCCTCGTATTCGCGAATCACGCGATGATCGCTGCGGAAGATGCAGAGGAAGCCGCCACTCGGGCGGAGGCCCTTGCCCAACAGCGTGATGAGGCAGCAAGGCGGATGGCGGTCGAGGCCCGGAAAGCCAGACGCGCCGAACAGGTGGAACGCCAGCAGAGGCTCACAGCTCAACAAGCTCGCTATCGTGCCGACATACGTGTCAGCGAAAGCCATCTGCAGCAGCGGGACGATGCTGTCGCGTTGAGGACATTGCGTGAACATCTACCGTATGAAGGCACCGAAGACCTTCGCCGCTGGGAGTGGTATTACTTACTCGGCAAAACGCGAATGAGCGAACGCGAATGGTATGCCCATCGCTTAGGACGATCGGCTGAATGGCTGGCAGACGCGAAAAAGATTGTGACAACTGGAAATAACTCGCAGGGAGATGGGGAAGGCTACGTCTGGGACGCCGGAGACGGTTCCCTTTCGCAAAAAATCGAAGACTTTGGTGGAATGAGAACTGGTAACCATTTTGAGCTCCAACTCATCAGCGATTCGCATGACCCAAACTATCGATTCCAGGTGTTTGATGTTGCAACCAACGAGCGTCAGTTCATTCGGATTCCAGAAACCCAATCTCTCTGGGAACCGCCCCACCAGATCTGGGAAATGCCACTCTGGAATGAACAAGGAAACCGATTCGCAGTCGCTACTCCCCGGGGATCGAAAGTCTTTCGAAAGATGAGCGAACAATGGGAACTGAAACACTCGGTGAAAGGAATCGTCAGGATCGCCGGATGGAGCAGTGGTGATCGCTTTTTTATCGGTATCAAG
>JARFQX010000365.1 GCA_029287555.1 Rubripirellula sp.
CTGGAGGCGTAGAGGGCTGCGTTTCCCGATTTGGGCTTACGTGCCGCGTCAGCCAATCGTCCCACGAGTGCCTCGGCCTTTTCCGTTTGACCGAAGCGAAGATGGAATCCGATCGCAGCGAACAATTCCGCGACGTCGGCATCTTCGCCTGGAGGTTCAATCTTGTACCGACTTGCTTGATCCTCGTCGCCGGCGAACCGATACTCGGACTGCAGGACAAATGGGTAGACCAACAGCGGGGCTCGACTACTGCGGTTGCCATTTTGAGCGTTGGCCTTCGCTTTTTCGTGGAGCCCGGCGATCAGCTCTAACTGATCTTCGCTCAGAGGCTCTAAGTTCGGTTTCTTCGGCTCCCCTTCTTCACTGGCCGACTCAGTCTTGGAATCAGCGTGATCGTTGCCCCTTTTCGATTCCAGTTGTTGCAGCTCTTGGGCCCGCGACATCAGCAGCGACAACAATTCACTTGCACCGTTGTCGGGATCGAGTTCAGCGAGCCGCCAAGTCAGTCTGTCACGTTCTTTCTTGTTGTCGCCTTGAAACGGAGGCTGGCGACTGGAAGTCGAATTGGTTGCAAGGTACGACACCATTGAATCGACAGCACGTCGTTCCCAGATGACGGCCGCATTTTCGATCTCTTCAGCCGGAGGCAACGCAAAATCATTTTCCAGCATCTCGCGGATCGCCTTGTCACCGTCACCCGCCGGAGCCGACTGAACTGTCCCAATCATTTGCAGGGCCGCCGCGAGCACGCGTGCGTGACCGAAACTCGATGGCTCGGCGATGGGCGTGGAAGTGGACGAGCTGTAAGATCGCGCGTAACGCCCAACGCGATAATTCCGCGCCAACGTGTATCCACTGCTCGACCAGCGTTGAGGACTGCTGTAATAGTTTGGTGGCAAACCACGCACGTTGGTCGGAGGCTTGCGGGGCCTCGAGGTCGGCGGCGCGGCATCGAGGGGGACGTCCAGTTCGCGAATCTGGCCCGCGATCTCGACAGCCTCGTCGCGACTCTTATCGCGGTCGTCGCTGTAGTCATGCAGCAGCATCTGCGCGAGATAAAGTCGCACGTCCCAGAGCGAGGGATCGATCCTCGATGCTTCACGGCAGATCGCGATGGCTGTCTTTGGGTCGCCGCGCACTGCCGCGCTTCGGATCATGCCGCCGAGTCGCTGTGGATCCGAAGCTAGCGAGATTCGCTCGTTCAGGGCGGTTGCGACATCGATCAGGTCTGCGTCAAGCTTCAGTTGAATCAGCTTGAATCGGTTCTCCGGGGTATCGGCCAGATCCACGATCCGCTGTTGAAACTCGGCGGCCAGCACGACTTCGTCCGCCGCATCACAAAGCCGAACCATTGATTCAAGCAGTTGCACGTCCCTCGGTTGCTCAGCGAGCAGACGGTCGATCGCCGATCGGGCGGCTCCGAAGTCTTGGACCGCCTCGTGCGCCGCGGCGATCATCAACTGGCCTGTCCGTCCGTCAAGATCGTCTTTCCGCATCTCCTCGATTCGTTGGATCAATGTTTCAATTTCACCTTTGCGGTCGTAGAGCGGTGCGATCCTCGAGACAAGACTAATCTGGCCATCCGCCTTTGCTTCATTCTGAATCGCCTGCCAGTACAACTCGATGGCTTCATCGGTACGGTAACGATCGGCATAGGCACCAGCGAGCATCAGGCGTGGCGCGTTGTCGCGTGGCGCGACCGTCATAGCGCGTCGCAACGCCGTGATCGCATCATCTTCACGTCCGGCGCGGAACGCAGTCCGAGCCTTGAATTGATAGGAATCGGGACTGGCTGGATTCGTCTCAATCAGCTCCTCGCACGTTTCCATGGCTTCGTCGATCTGACCGAGACGCATCTGCAGGTTCGCGATACGTTGCAAGTAGTTGGTGCGGAACCGGGTGTCGATCCGCGACAAACTCTTGAATTGCTGAACCGCATCGCCGAAGCGGTTCTGTCTCTCAGCGATGTCCGCCGCCACGATCAATACGTCAACCTCGTCGGGTGCAGCCTCAATCGCCTGCTTGATGGCTTCGGCTGCCTTGGTCAGCTGCCCGGCGGCCTGATGCATCAGGGCGAGTCGGCGGAGGTTTTCCGGAGTTGGATCGACGCTCTGGAGCTTCGTGATCTGATCAGCGAGCGTCCCGGCCTGTTGGTACGCGGTGACGCGTTCTTTGAGAAGCTGTTCCTGTTCATCGGGCGTCTCGGCGATCGACTCCGCCACGTCAAGTCGCGCCAGCGCGGCGTCAAACTGTTTGGCCTCACGGAGCTTGGTCGCGTAACGAAGCTCCTGGGCAAAGGTCAGATCAAGCTCGGCTGCCTCGGCCCACGATTCGATCGCGCGGTCGTCAAGGTCGAACGTTGCGAAGACTTCGGCAAGTCGCACCAGCGAATCGCGGTTGCGCCGGTCGTCGTCGGCGATCGACTCCCAAACCTCCACCGCTTCATCCTTGCGGTCGAGACTGTAAAGGAACTCTCCCAGGTATTCGCGATACTGAGGCGATGTGGGGTCAACATCGATCGCTTTGCGGTACAGCTTGATGGCCGATTCCTTTTGGTCGATGGAGCGCATTTTGTCGGCAATCTGTGACAGCGTCACGGCATCGTCCTGTCTCGCATCGGCGAGGCGATTCCAGATTTCCCCGGCGTTTTCCCGCCGCTCAGCAAGCTCGACTTCAGGGTCTTCCAGCAGGATCTGTCCCCAACGGAGCAGATAGTCGGGATTCTCGGGATCATCTTTCGACAATGCTTCAAACTGGTTTGCGGCCGAGGCGACATCTCCCTTCTCAAGCAGAACGTCGACCAGTGCGAGTCGAATGTCGGGCTTATCGGGGGCCCGCTCGGCAGCCTTCTCCAGAACCTGCCTCGACTCGTCAAGCCGTCCAGCAGTCACAAGAACTCGGCCGAGTCGAATCTGCGTTTCAAGATTGTCCGCGTCTTCCTCGAGCCGTTGCTGGTAGTAGTTTGCCAGAGCGTCATAATCACCCGACTTCAGGAACCCATCCTCGATTCGATTACGAACATCGGTGTACAACCAGCTTCCGGGCCGCAGTCGCGCCAGAATCGTCTCCAGTTCCTTTGTCGCTTCGTCGTTCTGTCCCAATCGCCTCCGCATCTCGGCGGCCTGCACGGCAAAGGCGATCTTGTCTTCCTGAGTTCGCGCGGTCTTGGCCAGCTTCTCGTATCGCTTCAATGCCTCATCAACGCTGCCTTCCTCTGCAAGGGTGCGAGCAATCTGGCCGCCAACCCGCGCGTCGCCAGGGAATAGCTTCTCGAGCTTCGTCCAAACCGCGAGCGCCTTTTCGCTCAATCCTGCTCGACCGTAGATGCGACCGAGTTCCGTAAAGATCGGCAGTGCCTCATTGCGGGCGGGACCACGCTCGATCGACCGCTCCATCGCCGCAGCGGCTTGCTCGGTCTGACCGATGGCCAGCAGCGCGCGACCCAGGTAGTAACTGCATGCCGCATCGTCGGGCATTCGTTGTTCAGCCAATTTCAATGCATCGACCGCCAGGGCGGGCTTTCCACGCTGTAATTGGATGAGTCCAAGAATCATCGTCTTGGGACCGGCATCCGCCTCATCCGCTTCGACTTCAAGCGAACGAACAAGTTCATCAAGCGAGCCCTGCTGAACATGGAATCCATAAACTCGGTCGAGCGAGGTGCCCGGCCGCGGACGGCGCATTAACACCGTCATGAACCGGTCCGCGATCATTCGGTCGCGGTCACTCGCTTCCGAAGCCGGATCTTGAGCCGCCACATCAAGCGGAAAGGCGACAGCGGAGATCAGCACGATCCAGACGATCTGTGGCAGCATTCGCAAGATATCAAAGCGTCGGAATCTCAAACGACCGTTTGCAAGTCGTTTCGTACCAAGTGAATCAGCCACGATTTCCCCCGGGTCCAGCATGGGTGACAAGAACGTGCATCTCGCGGCCAGGAATGAAGCGTTTGCCGCCAAAAGCAAATTCTCCACACGACCGTCGTAGACCTGTTATATCTGTAGAAGATCGATGGGGCACATCTTGTTGTTGACTCAGGAAAAAAATCACGGAATCGCAACACACCAAATGCAAGCGAAACCGCCTACAGCAGGGCATCAGAATCGAAGGGCAGCAGATCGGCATGACTGAACCAACCGACCAGGACGTTCGCGAGCGACTGAATGAATTCCGAGGGGATTTTGCTCGACTGCGTGAGGAAGTGTCCAAGCGAATCGTGGGGCAACAGCCAGTCGTGGATGGTGTCCTGACCACGTTGATCGCCGGCGGTCACGTACTCCTGGAAGGCGTCCCGGGTCTTGGCAAGACCCTGTTGGTACGAACGCTGTCGGAGGTCCTGGACGCTTCTTTCAGTCGTATTCAGTTCACGCCCGACCTGATGCCCGCGGACCTGATCGGCACCAATGTGCTGATTGAGGGCGCAGGCGGAAGCAAGGAATTTCAATTCCAGCGGGGCCCGATTTTTGCCCACATCCTGTTAGCTGACGAAATCAATCGGGCAACGCCGAAGACACAATCGGCCCTGCTCGAGGCGATGCAGGAACACAGCGTCACGGTTGCCGGCACGTCACACAAACTGCACGGACTGTTTTTTGTGCTGGCGACTCAAAACCCGCTTGAGATGGAGGGAACGTACCCCCTTCCCGAAGCACAACTCGATCGATTCCTCATGAAGTTACTCGTGCCGTTTCCAACCAGCGACGAGATGGAGACGATCATGGATCGTACAACCGCGGGCGACATCCCGCCTCCGGGCAAGGTGATGTCATCGGACCGCGTGCTCGAACTCCGGCGACTGTCGCGTCAGATTCCGATCGCCGATGAAATCAGACGCTACGCGATCAACATGATCATGGGAACACATCCCGACCACGAATCGGCGACGCCCATGGTCAGGCAGTTCGTTCGTTACGGCAGCAGTCCCCGAGGCGCCCAGGCGTTGATTCTTTGCGCCAAGATCAACGCAGTGCTTGATGGCAGGTACCACGTCGCCAAGGAAGACATTCGTGCCATGGCTCTTCCCACCCTGCGTCATCGCATCATGTTGAACTTTGAAGGTCAGGCCGAGGGCATCC
>JARFQX010000609.1 GCA_029287555.1 Rubripirellula sp.
AGGAAGATCCCACTTTGCCAATAGATCCCGCCGTCGGGACCGTAAACCAAATTATTGGCGGCGTGATGGGTATCGGCGGTTCCGAGCCCTTGCAGAATCGGATAACGAACATCCGCCTTGTCGTCGCCGTCGGTGTCCTTCAGGAACAGCAAATCGGGGCCCGATGTCACAACCACGCCGCCGCCCCAAAACTCAAACCCGAGCGGATTGTGGACGTGAGCGAAAATGGTGCGGGTATCCGCTTTCCCGTCCTTGTCGGTGTCCTCAAAGATCATGAGGCTGTCTTTCATTTCCTTTCCCGGTTCCCACTTCGGATAAGTGTTCCAACTTGCTGCCCAAAGTCGTCCTTTGGCGTCGACTTGCAGTTGCACGGGATTCGCCAGGTCGGGGAACTGAACTTCGGATGCGAAGACATTCAATTCATAGCCTTCGGGTACCTTTATTCTCGCGATTGATTCTTCCGGACTGAGGTAATCAATGCTGCCCTCTTTCTCGGCGCTCGAACTCTTGCTGCCTCCACCTATGTTCGAGATCACTTTGACCGGCGGTGGAACATTGCTGTCATCGACGACATACGGTTTGCCTTCGGCAGCAGCCCAAATCGCCTTATCTCGATTGGCTGTCATGACATCGAGCATGACCAATTCATGCTTGAGGACGTCGGCATTGCTTTGGCCGTCAACGAAGGTCAATGTCGAGCGACCGCCCCAGATGTCATTGCCGTCAGTGGCCCGGTATCGGTTATGCCAATGCCAGTTCTTGTCTTGAACCGCTTCATAAATGCCAGCGAGTTTGTCTTGGGCAGGTGCGGGTCGATCAAGCAACGCAGTCGAAATGATCTCCGCCAGTCTTCCGTATCCTTTCGGGCTCAGGTGGATGCCGTTGATCGTGTATCGCTCGGAACTGGACTCAAACAATTGACGTGTTGGCGAGAAGAGGTCAACGAAGGTCGCTCCCGTTTCCTCAGCAGCTTGTCGAGTGGCTTCGGTGTAAGCGGCCAAATTCGAATTTAACTCGGTGCCGTCGGGAAGATTTCGATCTCCAGTGTTCTCGTAAGCGATCGGGCTGAACAGAACAAAGCGGACATCCTTCCCTTCCTGCTCTCGTAGCGCCGTGTACCGCTGAATCATCTTCACCAATTCAGCTCGATACGCATCCGCGCCGTCTGGACCTGCGAAGGACGCGTTGTATCCGTAGACGCTGAAGACGGCGTCCGGGCCGACGTGCTGAAGATACTCCTCGTCGTTGGTGATTCCCTTATTCCGGGGTCGCTTGTTGACCATGTCTCCCGAAAAACTCATGTTTCGGAAGCTGACATTCATCCCCTTCAAATGACTTTGCAGGACCGTTTCGACCCACGGGTCATGCTGCATTCGGTCGGCGAGCCCGTTGCCGTAGATGGCAACCACGTCATCTTGCTGAAAGCTGAATGGTTCATCGGCCCGAACCGTTGGGAATGCCAACGCCGCGGGCAAGAGGCAAAGAATCAAGTGCAGAAAGGTACGTTGTCTTGCAAGGAATTTGCGATTCATATTCTCGATGTTGCTTGGTTGGGTAGGATGACGACTGTGCCAACGGACAGCGCAAAATGAGAGGGTCGGAGGGATAGGCGTGGCGAGGAGTCAAGTAACGACTAAAAAGGATTGTAATCGAGTCTGAGGAGTCAGAGAGGCCCCGATTTGTCGCAGGGTCGCCCGGCGGTCGCAGCCGAAGTCACGTTGTGCTGGGCCGGAAAGATTATGCTTCGAAGCGATCAAAATCGGTGTCTTCGGTTGCTTCCTTCGTAGTGCCACGGTCGGCCGCTGCGTTACGATCGCGGCTCTCTGACTTGCCATTTGCCTCAAACCTGACCTCTTGAGTAAACTGTCATTGTGGACGTTTTCTGTCCATCCCGCCTCAGCGAGTTCTCCACCAACCCCTTCTCGCACCTTCCAGGGCCTGCGCCTGCGTTCTGTCACCGAAGAGATCTCAACGCCATGAGAGCGCCCCGTGATATCGTTAGCCGGTTGTTCGTAATCCTCGCAGTTTTCGGCACCTTTCCGGGAATGCTGCGCAGCGAGGAGTCGCCCGAAGGAGTGCGATTCTTCGAGCAGAAGATTCGGCCTTTGCTCGCGGAGCACTGCTACGAATGCCACAGCGAACAGGCTGGGGAGCAGCAAGGTGGGCTGCTGTTGGATCGCCAATCGGGTTGGTTGGAGGGAGGCCACACGAACAAGGCTGTGATCCCTGGTGATCCCGACGCTTCACTGCTGTTGACGGCCGTTCGGTACGACGACGCCGATCTGGAGATGCCTCCCGATGGTCCCCTGGAGGACGAGAGCATCGCCCTGTTGGAACAGTGGATCAGGCGAGGTGCCCCTGGGCCAGCTGAAGATCTGGGCGAGACCCAGTTCTCTCGTCTTGGCGACCAGGATCTCCTGTTTCAGCAGGCGGCGGGGCACTGGGCATTCAAGCCGTTGAAGCCCGTGGCGGTCCCGACCGGCCGCTTCTTGGACGACGATAGAATTGATGACCTGGATTCGAAGTCCACCATTCCGGAGTGGGGCAGTGGCGCGGTTGATCAGTTTGTCCTTCGCTCATTATTCGAAGCGGGACTGACGCCATCACCGCTCGCGGAGCCAGCAGCCCTGGCCCGCCGGCTGAACTTTGACCTGACGGGATTGCCGCCTTCGTACGAGCAGCTTCGCGAGTTTGAGGCGGTTGCAGCGGAAGACTTCGAAAGTGCAACATTTCGGCTGATCGATGAACTGATCCAATCGCCTGCCTTCGGACAACATTTTGGTCGGTTGTGGCTCGACGTCGTGCGCTATGCCGATACGGACAACAACTATCGACCCGATACGCGGACTCCGCACTATTACCCATTCGCGTTTTCGTACCGCGACTACGTTGTCCGTGCATTCAATGATGACAAGCCCTTCGACCAGTTCTTCAAGGAGCAGATGGCCGCGGATTTGATGGGCTATGGGCCGGATTCGCCCGAGCTGGCTGCTCTCGGGTTTTACGCTGCGGGCCCTTACGCGACGCGTGCCCCAGCCGAAGCAATCGATGACTGGATCGACGTCACCACTCGTGGCCTGATGGGCCTCACCGTGGCCTGTGCTCGATGTCACGATCACAAATTCGAACCGGTACCAACCGCGGACTATTACTCGCTGCGCGGTGTGTTCGCTGCCGTTTCACGGGTCAATCCCTTGGACGAGCAAAAGCAACCGCGGTTGACCAGTTACTCACCGGCGGAATCAGAAGTCAAAGACTACGAACGAAAGCGGGCCAAGATTGACGCGAAGATCAGCGCCGCGGCTGGCAAGAAAGCCAAGGGAAACAATCGATCGGTTGCCCAGAAGATTCGCGAGACGGAACTCGCGGAGCTGCTCCTGTTTCATCCCGGGGCTCCCGCGCGGGCCATGATCGTTGCGGAGAGGAAGCGTCCCCCGCCCTCCTATGTTTTTCTCCGCGGCGATCCGTCCGCGCGCGGTGATCTCGTCCCACGACGCTTTTTGAAAATCCTCGACCCACAGCAGGAGAGTTTTCCAGAAGATGCCAGCGGCCGTTTGGAACTGGCGAACCAGATCGCTTCGCCCTCCAATCCGCTCACGGCGCGTGTCTTTGTCAATCGTATCTGGGGTCACCTGATCGGCTCCCATCTGGTAGCCACGACCTCCGATTTTGGCTTGCAGGGAAGTCGCCCCACCCATCCCGAGCTGCTCGATTGGTTAGCGGATGACTTCGTTCGACACGATTGGTCGGTCAAGCATTTGGTGCGACGAATCGTTTTCTCGCACGCGTACCAGCAATCAAGCCGGTTCCGCGAAACCGCAAGCAAGGTGGACCCAGCGAACCAGTGGTTGTGGAGGGCCAATCGGAAACACCTTTCCATCGAGGCGATACGAGATCGCATCCTGACTGCGTCGCGGCAGTTGGACGTTCGAGTTGGCGGCCATCCTGAGCCGCTGTGGGGCGAGGATTACACTCGTCGCCGGGCGATCTACGGCTTCGTCAACCGATTCAATCTTGATCCGACACTGCGGGCATTCGATTTCCCCGCTCCCGTTCAAACGCAGCCGGCTCGCGGCGAGAGCATCGTTCCGTTCCAAGCACTGTTCACCATGAACTCGCCATTCGTGATCGATCAAGCCGCAGCGATTATTGCGGACGAGTCATTTGTTCGTATCAGTTCCGACGAGCAGCGAGTGGAGTATCTGTTCCGATCGATCCTCGGTCGAGATCCGTCGGCAGCGGAAGTGTCTCGCGCGTCAAAGCTGATTGAGTTTCAAGAGCGTTTCCAAGAGCCAGCAAACAAGAAGACTCGATTCATCAACTCCCCTTGGCCACTGATGGCGCAGGCTCTGCTGATGAGCAACGAGTTTCAATATGTGGATTAGCAACATGAGTCCGATGATTTCGCGCCGCCAATTGTTGCAGTCGACCTCACTTGGATCGATCGCACTGGCCAGCCTGCTGCAAGACTCATCGAGTGCCCTGGGTGGCATTTCGGCGGCGGACGACTCGCCACTGATGGAGCGAGAACCCCATTTTCCCGCCAGGGTCAAGCGCGTGATCCACCTGTTCATGAACGGTGGCCCATCGCAAATGGACACCTTTGACCGCAAGCCGAAACTCAATCAGCTTGACGGCGAGCCGTTGCCGGAGTCGGTCAGGAATCAGCTACAACCGACCCAACGGAAACGCGCGGGAAACTTGTTTGGCTCCCCCTTTAGATTTAAGAAGTACGGTCAGAGTGGGCTGGAAGTCAGTGAACTGTTTCCCAAGGTGGCCCTGCACGCCGATGACCTGTGCGTCATTCGAAGTATGCAAGGCGAGATTGCCAATCACACGCCGGGTCTGCTGTTGACCAATTGTGGGCATTCGACGCTGCCGCGTCCCAGCCTGGGATCTTGGCTGCTTTACGGTCTGGGCAACGAGAGCGCCGAGTTGCCTGGGTTTGTCGTCCTCTGTCCGCGAGGATTGCCGACCGCGCAATCGCGCAACTGGACCAGCGCGTTCATGCCTGGCGTCTTTCAGGGAACGCACATCGATACGGCGAGTCCGGGAGGCGAGATCGTTCCCAACCTGACTCGCAGTGACGTGCGCGCCGGTTCCCAACGCGCCCAGCTGGCATTCACCCAGTTTCTCAATCGGCGTCACGCCCAGACTCGACCCGAGGATCAGCGTCTCGAGAGCCGAATTCACACGATGGAACTTGCGTTTCGAATGCAGAGCGCGGGAACCGAAGCATTCGATTTGTCTCAGGAACCCGCCCACATCCTCGAAATGTACGGCGACACCCTTCAGGGACGGAACATGCTCTTCGCCCGCCGGCTGACCGAGCGCGGCGTGCGTTACGTTCAGGTCTATCACGGCGCCGGACAGCCCTGGGACAACCACGGTTCGATCGTCAAGAACATTACACGTTTGGCGGGTGAATCGGATCAACCGATCGCGGCGCTGTTAACCGACCTCAAACAACGCGGCATGCTCGACGAAACGCTCGTGATCTGGGGCGGAGAGATGGGACGCACGCCGACCGTCCAGCAGGTCAAGGATCCGTCCAAGGTCGGACGCGATCATCACATCGACGGATACACGGTCTGGATGGCCGGTGGCGGCGTTCGGGGTGGAATGACCTACGGCGCCACCGATGAACTGGCGATGCAGGTCACCGAGAACAAAGTCACCATGCCTGATTTTCACGCCACGATCTTGCACCAGCTGGGATTCGACCACAAGCGATTGACCTATCGGTACTCGGGCCGCGATTTTCGCTTGACCGACGTCCACGGCCAAGTCATCGAAGACATTCTGCACGTTTGATCAAACGCAGGTTCGAATCTGGGACAGACTCGGTTACGACTGTAGCTCCGCCTGTCCTCAGGCGGTAGTTTCTTCGCTTGCAGCTTTGCTGCTCGGTCTCGAGTCTGGGACAGACTTGACTACGGTGGCGGCAATCGCCTCACCGTTTCTCTTTCAGTTCGTTCACTTCGTCACGAAGCCGTCCCATCTCCCGACGAATCTCATCGAGCTGCGCCATGACTTCGTGGATGACGTCACCTTGGCGGCCACGGTTGCGCTCGTCCAACTCCCTTTCCGTAGCTTCGGCTCGTTCGACAACGTGTTCGGCGATGTCGCGTAATCCAGCATGATTCAAATGCTCGACCGCGATCCGCATGTGTTCCAGACGACGGGCGATGTCATCATGTGGTCCATCGGGATGAGCATGTGGCTCACGCGACATGTGACGCAACTTATCTTCAATAGCTTCAGCCTCGCGACGAATATCGTCGAGGCGTTCCTCCCGGTTCTCGATCGCGCCGGTTTCTTTCAATCGCGCTTCCTCCGAACGTAGCTTCTCCAGATGCAGTCTGAGTTTGCTGATCTCAGGACGCCGCTCTTTGAGACCAGCATGTTGTTCAAGGTGCTTGGCCTCTTCCAACATGGCGGTCGCTTTGCGCTTCAGATTTGCGGCTTCCTCGTGGTGGCCCCGTTCGGCGAGTTCGGCGCCCTCGCGTAGCATCATCTTGGCCCGCTCACGGAGTTCATCGGACTCGGAAGCCCAGACGAACGTGGTGACGGCAAACAATGAAAGAACGCATGCGACCACTTTGATTCGGGACATGGTATCTCCTTTTCTCCATGATTCTCGGCGATGACTAAACGGGTTTAAATGCTCACTTGCTGGATTCCCGAGCATACTCCACTCGATTCGCGAAGTAGAGGTCGCTGGTTCGAATCCAGTCGACCCGACTGACTGGGATCATTCTGGATACCACCTCGGTTTCCATAAACGCCTTCGACGAAACGTGTTGCGACATCAGACAGGAAGAAGTGTCACCGATCGGAAATCCAAAGACGGCTCAAGAACGACGAATCTGCCGACGGGGGCAATCTTCGCCGGTAATCCTCGACAACAGCGCTGCAGAAGCGACAATCAGTATATAAACGACGATTTGGTGGCCAGCTTCGCCGCATGTCGCAGTTCATTCAGCCGGAACCGTAATGACCGATAATCGAACATTCCTCTTTCTCGCTCTGCTTCACATATTGCTGGGCGCCGCGAGTGCCCCGCTCCAGGCCCAATCGCAAGCCCCCACAGGGGGGCAGCTTGAGTTCTTCGAGAGTGAAGTTCGACCGCTGTTGGCGAGGCACTGTTATGAGTGCCACAGTGCAAAATCGAAGCGTGTGGAAGCAAACCTTCTGCTCGATAGCCGAGCGTCTCACTTGCGTGGAGGTGATTCCGGTACGGCCATCGTACCGGGCGATGCCGATGGCAGTCTGCTGATCGAGGCGGTGCGATACGAATCGTATGAGATGCCTCCCAAGGGCAAGTTGCCCGACCGCGATATCGAGACGCTCGTCCGCTGGATACGGATGGGAGCACCGTGGCCTGAGGAAGCGGAACCAAGTGCGAACGCCATCGCCAGCGAGTTTGATCTCGAGAAGCGAAAGTCGGAGTTCTGGGTTTGGCAGCCGATTGCCGCTGCCGAACCTCCTGCCATAAAGGATCGTGCGTGGCCTTATAACAAGGTGGATCACTACACGCTCTCGCGTCTCGAACAAGCCGGATTGAAACCCTCGCATGATGCAGATCGGACGGCCATTCTTCGTCGACTTTATTTCGACCTGATCGGATTGCCGCCAACGCCAGAAGAGGTTGAAGCCTTTCTTCATGACGATGATTCGCGGTCCGTCGAGCGAGTTGTCGACCGGTTGCTCGACTCGCCACATTTCGGAGAACGCTGGGGACGACATTGGCTGGATCTCGTGCGTTACGCAGAATCACGCGGGCATGAATTTGACAATGACACACCCAACGCATTTCAGTATCGCGACTATGTGATTCGTGCCCTGAACGCGGACGTGCCTTATGACCAGTTTGTCCGCGAGCACATTGCAGGTGACTTGCTGGCGGATCCACGATTGCATCCCTCTGAGAAATTCAACGAGTCTGTTCTTGGCACCGGCTTTTGGTTTCTGGGCGAATGGGTTCACTCGCCTGTTGATATCCGCAAGGACGAAGCGGATCGCTTTGACAACATGCTCGACGTGATGTCGAAGACATTTCTTGGCGTCACGGTCGCGTGTGCCCGTTGTCACGATCATAAGTTCGATGCCATCTCGACGGCCGACTACTACTCCCTGTCCGGCTTCCTTCAGAGCAGCGATTACCGACAGGTCCGTTTCGAATCGATGGAACAGAACCGCCGCGCTGCTCTGCAGCTTGCTCGAATTGATGACAAGTATCAGCGGCAGATTCTTGACTTGCTTGAAGGCCAGGGCGTTCGGCTGCCATCGCCAACGAGCGATCTGAGCGACGAAGCCATCCTTTTTGATTACGCAAATCTTCCGCAGAGCCAGTACCTGCAGGACGGATTTATCTTCGGCCAGTCCCCGCGACGCGAAGGGTTGGCGTATCTGTCCTCTGCATCTGGCTGCGTGAAAGTTGCCACCTTTGGTGCGGCAGTCAACGATTCCATCTGGAACGGGCTTGAGGCGATTACGGAAGGTGCCGTTCAGAACCGCAGCGAGATTTCGAAACTTCCCAAGAGTGGACGAACGCTTCGCTCGCCGACTTTCGAACTGAAGCACGGAAATGTCAGCTGCCTGGTCAACGGAACGGGTCACATCATCGCGTGTGTCGATTCACACCGACTTGTCGCGGGCCCACTTCACAAGCAGACCATCGTTCCGGTCAAAGCAGGTCAGCGTTGGGTAACACTGGATTTGACTAGATACATCGGACATCGCCTGCATCTGGAATTCGTTCCCGCAGCAAATCAGCAAATGTCCGTTCGCATGGTGACGCAGGGCCTCGACGCCGACGGATTGGCCGATCTCGACCGACAGCTGGCGGCGGCGGACAAGCCGTACGAAGAATACGCTCGGGCCGCAGAAGCCGTCTTGAACAGCCGAGGTGGCGACGAGATCGAAGAACGCGTCTTCGCGGACTTCGAATCAGGAACGTATGACGGCTGGACTGTCACGGGCGAAGCCTTTGGCGAGATTCCGCAAACGCTGGAAACCATCGCTCCCTATCAGGGACGGATTAACGGCCGCGGAAAGTTCTTCGTCAATTCCCACAACATTCGCCCCCA
>JARFQX010000689.1 GCA_029287555.1 Rubripirellula sp.
CGGCCATTGTCAACGCGAATTCTGAAAACAGCCGACCGATGTCGCCTTCAAGGAACGTGATTGGGACAAAGACTGCGATCAGTACGACTGTTGTCGCGACGACGGCAAAACCAACCTGCCGCGTTCCATGGTACGCGGCAACTAATGGGGTCTCGTCATGCTCGCGAATGCGCCTGACAATGTTCTCTAGAACGACGATCGCGTCATCCACGACGAGGCCAATGGCGAGGACTAGGGCCAGCAGCGTGAGAAGGTTGACAGAAAAGCCGAGAGCATAAAGTACGATGAAGGTGGCGATGATCGAAACGGGCACTGCGACAGCCGGAACCAGCGTGGCGCGAAAACTACCGAGGAAGATCAAGATGACGAGAATCACGAGCGCCATCGCGACGAAGAGCGTCTTGTAGACTTCCTTGATAGCTCCTTCGATGAAAATGGACGTGTCGTAGCTTTGTTCGATTGTCATGCCGTCGGGGAGTCCAGCTGCATTGATGCGTGCCGCTTCTGCCTTGGCCGCGCGTGCGACCGCAATGGTGTTGGCGGTTGATTGTTTGACGATGCCAATCCCGACCATGGGCACCGTGTTACCGCGAAAGAAGCTGCGATCTTCACGAGTACCTTTTTCCACACGAGCAATGTCGCCCAACCGAACGAGATAACCGTCATCACCGCGGCGCAGGACTAGGGCCGCGAATTCGTCGGCGGAAGTAAACGAGCGCTCGACGCGCACGGTGAACAGTTGGTCACGAGATTCGATAGATCCGGCGGGCAGCTCGACATTTTCCGCGCGCAGCGCGTTTTCTACGTCGTTGGCCGTCAATCCTCGTGCTGCCATAGCCTTGCGGTCCAGCCAAACACGCATTGCGTAAATCTGCTGTCCGCCGACTCGGACGCGGGCGACCCCGTCGAGGACCGAGAAGCGATCGACGAGGTAGCGCTTGGCATAGTCGGTTAACTCCGGCACCGTCATTTCGGCGCTCGCAAGATTCAGCCACATGATGACTTGCCGGTTGGCGTCGACCTTTTGGATCTCGGGTGGATCAGCTTCGGCGGGCAAATCATCGAGAATTCCCGAGACGCGATCGCGGATGTCATTAGCGGCTGCGTCAACGTCGCGGCCGACCTTGAACTCGATTGTTACTCTGGACTCGCCATCTGCGCTTTTCGACTCGATGAAGGAGATCCCCTCGACGCCCGAAATACGCTCTTCTATGAGTTCAGTCACCCTCGTTTCAACGATGTTGGCGGAGGCCCCTGGATAGAGCGTTTCGATGCTCACCACTGGGGGGTCGATATCGGGGTATTGGCGCAGTGGAAGGCGATCAAAAGCGACCGCCCCGAAGGCAACCAGGAGTAGTGAAAAGACTGCAGCGAAGACCGGTCTCTTTACGGACAGATCGGACAGGTACATGGCGCCTCGTGTCGTGTTGCCTCGAACAAGTTTAGCGGAGCGCGGAAACGCCGGTTAAGTAGGGTTGTCGGTTTTACGCTTGAGTAATTTGGCAAGCGGCTCGTTGTCATTATCAATGGCAGTGATGCTCACCGGCTGTCCTGGTCTGGTGCGCAACGTTCCGTCGGTGATTACGTAGTCGCCAGCGTTGAGACCCTCGACGATCTCCACTTTTCCATCGTGCCGGTTTCCGGTTTTGACCTCTTGTTTTATAGCTTTTGGATCTTGCGCATTTGGATCGACCTTGAACACATGGGTAGTGCGCCCTCGTGCAATGACTGCTTGTTCGGGGATGACAACGACACGCCGCTTGTTCTTGAGGACCTCTACAGTCATCAGAACCCCGGCTTTGAGTATTTGCTCCTTATTTGGAATGACCGCCCGGATTGTGATGGAGCGAGTGATCGGATCGACGCGGCTGTCGATGCCGGCGACTTCACCGAAAAACGTGCGGTTTCCAAATGCCTCGGCCTCGGCCACGATCGGCAATCCCACTCGCATCACGGAGAGGAATGTCGCAGGGACAGGAAAGTCGAGTTTCATGACGCTGTCGTCGTCGATGGTTGTAATCACAGTGCCGGGTTCAACAAGCGCGCCGACGCTTATGCGGCGCAGTCCGACAGCACCGGCGAAGGGTGCTTCAATGCGTCGGTCCGCCAGTCTTGATTTCACGGCTTCGAGCCGGGCCGCTGCGGTTTCGAAGTCGCGAAGGCGTTCGGAGAGCACAGCCGCGGAGCTGACGCCGCGTTTGGCCAGAGGTCGCGCTCGCTTCAGTTGCTCATCAGCCTCACGGAGGGTCGCCTCGGCTTCCTGCAGCAAGGCTGTTTCCTCGGCACTGGTCATTTCCGCCAGGACCTGGCCTTTGGTTACCCGCTCGCCATCCTCGAATTTTAGTGAAGTGATTATCTCCGTAACTTGCGCCGTGATTGTCACGGATTCGTTTGCCCGAAGCGTTCCCAACGCCTCGATGCGGTCGACCATTTCTTCTTCTGTTGCTTGGGAAAGGATGACAGGGGTTGCAGGAGATTGGGCAAACGCTGCCGCGGCTGTGAAACCGGCGACGAGCGCGAGGCCTCCAAACCAGCCGAAAAGCCTAAGATCGCTGGTTCTCTGCATGCTGTCGTTCATTAGCTAACGTCCTCTGCCCGTCGGCCTGGGACCCTGTAAATAGTATGCGTCTTGCCACGTGAGCACCAAAGCTTTGCATTTTTTGATCAAAGGGTTGTGATTTTCTCAAGCGCGAAATCCCGCGGTCGGGCCGCAACTGAAGTTTCGGGGTACTTGGAAAGGCCCATCAGGCAAGGCCTTACCAGAGCGGTTCGCCGTCTGTTCAGTATTCTAGCAACGCTTGGGTGCTGCAAGTCCGCAGTTGGACAGATTACGGGGCCGGCGCGCATTGGCTTGACTTCACTGCTCTGGATAGGAAGTCAGAATAGGCCGTTCATGAACCTTAACGGTGTTCGCCTGCGATATGAAGCCGATACAAGGCTAAAGCCTTAGAGTCCTCAGCGGGCTTTCGACACTGTGCTTCTTCAATCCGACTTTGCGGGCTGCGAGAGTTCGGGTAACGGTCTCGGCCGTCCCTCGCTATCGATGGCAACAAACGTAAAGACGCCATGAGTGACTTTAACACGCTCCCCGATGCGATTTCGCAAGGCCCAGGCTTCAAGCTCGATCGACATGGATGTGCGTCCGCTTCGTTTGATCTCAGAGTAGACGCACAGCACGTCGCCAATATGCACGGGCCTTAAAAAGCTCATCGCTTCGATGGCGACGGTTGCGACGCGGCCTTGGGCGCGTTGACCTGCAGCGATGCCGGCGGCGATGTCCATTTGCGACAGCACCCAGCCGCCGAAGATATCGCCGCTTGCGTTTGAATCTGCAGGCATCGTCAATGTCCGAGTCATCAGTTCGCCAGATGGCTTGTCGGTGTCGGCCACGACGTGTCACTCCGTAATCGTCGGCCCCGCACCACGGGTCGCCCGGTGGGCGAGCCGTGAGCTGGTGCAGGGGTGTTATCGCTAACGTGTGATGATCTCCGGTCCCATCAATAGCGTTGGTAGCCATGTGGAAATGATCGGCACGTAGGTGACGAGGATCAGGAAGACGAACATGATCCCGACCCAAGGCAATGCGGCCTTAACGACATTCAGCACGGACATTCCCGCGACACCTGCGGTCACAAACAAGTTGAGTCCGACCGGCGGTGTGATCATGCCAATCTCCATGTTGACGACCATGATGATGCCGAGATGGATCCGATCGATCCCTAGCTGAATGGCGATCGGGAAGACCAGAGGGGCGACGATCACCAGCAGACCCGACGGTTCCATGAACTGGCCGCCGATCAACAGGATGATGTTGACGACGACAAGGAAGAGGATCGGACCGAACCCGGCAGCGAGCATGGCCTCCGTGATCATTTGCGGAATGCGCTCCTCGGTCAGCACGTGCTTCAAGATCAGCGCGTTGGCGATGATGAACATCAAGAGGATGGTCAGCTTGCCAGCTTCGAAAAGCGTGTGTTTGGTATCGGGATGGAACCAGACCGTGAGCAGGCTTTGGGGCTTTCTGAGCACCGGGATGGGATCGCCGTCAGGATTGGCGAGCGGTCCCATGTCGCGGTAGACGAAGTTGGCGATGAAGAAGGCATAGACGGCTGCGACGGCCGCTGCTTCGGTCGGAGTGAAGATGCCGCCGTAGATGCCACCGAGGATGATGACGATCAGCAAGAGTCCCCAGATCGCGTCGCGTGCTGAAGCAAAGATCTCTCCCCAGCCCGCCCAATCCTGTGCTGGAAGGTTCTTCCAGACAGCGGCAATATAGATTCCGACCATCAGCATCAGTCCGGCGAGAAGTCCGGGTATGACGCCAGCCAGGAACATGCGTCCAACGGAAACGTCGGTTGCGGCTGCGTAGACGACCATGACGAGGGAGGGCGGGATCAGAATGCCGAGCGTGCCTGCGTTACAGATGACGCCCGCTGCGAAGTCTTTGGTGTAGCCAACCTGACGCATTCCCGCGATGACGATCGAGCCGATGGCAACAACGGTGGCAGGGGACGATCCCGATAGCGCTGCGAACATCATGCACGCAAAGACCGATGCGATTGCGAGTCCACCGCGGAAGTGGCCGACCACGGCGATCGCAAACCGGATGATCCTTCGGGCCACGCCCCCCGTCGACATGAAAGTGGAGGCGAGAATGAAGAATGGGATGGCGAGGAGCGTGAAATGTCCCTCAAATGCATTGAACAGGGTTTGGGCGATCGAGGCGAGCGATCCGTCCGAGTACATTAGAAGGAAGATGATGCTGGAGAGACCCAGCGCGACGGCGATCGGAACGCCAATGAACAGCAGGCCGATCACCATGGCAAAAAGAATGGCGACTTCCATAGCTCAATCTTCCTTCGCTGCGGCTTGTGCGAGTTCTTCTTCGGCTTCGTGGCCAGCGATGAGTGAGTCACGCTTTCCGGTGTAAATGTCCCAGCCGGCTTGAATGAAGCGGAACGTCAACAGC
>JARFQX010000718.1 GCA_029287555.1 Rubripirellula sp.
CAAGGGAGGCAAGGGATTCGTCCCCTCAAACCCAATCGTTTGCAAATCCCGGGCGTGTCAACGTTGCAAATTGCGTCAACATCGTGACGCATTTTGCAACAGCCGACCGGCCTCTCAGCCGGGTTTGGGAAAGTCGACCCACTGGTGGTCAATCAAACGTTGCTGAGGGGCGAAACGAGCCTTGTAGTTCAGGTGTCGATTGGATTCCACGTACATTCCAAGGTACACATAGTGCCGATCAGTACGTTGAGCCCATTGAATTTGCTTTAAAATCGCAAAGCTACCCAGGCTATAGCGGTGCTCGGCCGGGTCAAAAAAGGTGTAGACGGCCGACGTGCTGCGAGCACCCACGTCGACAATGGAAACCGCGATCAGTCGATCCTCCCGCGAGATCGACAGTTCCATCGTGTTGCAGCACGTATCGGTCAGGAACGATCGATAAGACTCCGCATCGATGGCGCCACTTCCCTGCCCCAGATCACGGACTTGGCGATGCAGGTTAAACAGCGAGACTCGACGGGCATCGACGCGAGGTTGTCCCCAATGCCAATGCAGGTCGCGGTGGCCCCGGTTGAGTATCCGTCGCATCGAGGCGGTCGTGCGGAATTCCCGGACATCAATTCGAGTGGGTCGGCATTCGTTGCAGGTTGGGCACTGCGTTCGATATAAGAAATCACCGCTGCGACGATAACCCATTGCCAGCAACTCGTCGGTTACCTCCGGCGTCACCGTGCCAACCGGTAAACGCAGCGGCATGCGCGCCGTCACGCCGTCGATATACGGGCATGGAGTCAGTTGGTCTTGGACGACCACCAACCTGCATTGCCCTTCTTCCAAGAGCATCGTGTTGCCGGGCTGGCTCATTGGAATTTGCAGAACGGATGAAAAGAAAAGAGAATGAGCAGAGCGTTATTATTGAACAGCGAGGGTCATTGCGTCAAAGAGATTTCGATCACGGTAGCTCCGAATTTCGTCCAGTGACTTGCCGAGGTTCGTGTCGGTCCAGGTGAGGGGGGGCGTGTCCGGCTCGCAAGAGGTGGGCGCCAAAAAAACAAGCCCCGGAAATCCGCTTACGTGATTTCCGGGGCCGTGATCGGTTCGGGGAAGAGCGATCGATTCTCAGTCCCACCACCATTGATCGTCGGCCAAGTTCGAGGGGCCGGCCGATTGCTTGGTCTGGTTGTTCGAGCCGGCGGTGTCGACTTCGATGTTTTCCTTTCGCAGAGCGATCCTGGGTTCCACGTGCACGCCTCCGCCTAGCGGTGTCATCAACGTATTGCCACGCCAGATAGCGTTCACAGCCGTTTCGACTTGGTCGGGTGCGGTGTACCTCTCTACTGGCACGATCGACTCGTCCTGCAGGACGGACATCTCCCAGCCGGCTTGTCCGTAGAAATCTTGCTGTTGGATGTACGCCGCGGCGATCGCGACGTCGATCAACTGCCGCAACTCGGCGTAGATTCGGACTCGTTTTTCGATCTGGGGGAACTTGTCGGTAAATTCTCGGCAAAACGCTTGGCTGGCGCGATTGACCCGCCCGCTGGCGGTCCGTCGGCCGCCGGCCACCCGCTCGTTTTCGCCGACCAATTGAACCCCGCGTTCCTTGATCTTCATCGCGTTGCCATCTTCGCTAACCGCGATTCCGTCGTAGTTCGGTTGGAAGTACCAACGCTCCATCGCATTGGCTGCGACCGCACTGGGGTTGGCCCTCTCGACGTAACTGGTGACCTTGACCGGTAGCCTCTCCAGGCCAATGCCGACCAGCTTCATCCGATAGTCCGCTTCCACCAAGACGCGGGCGAAGTGGGTCGAGTTGGGAATGCCCTTGAAGGTGACCGTCTGCAGCCCAAGATTGGATTTCAATCCCTGTGCGATGCGCCTCGCGTCACCGGGGCCGGCCCAGCGGCGAGCCGAAGCGATGAACGCATTCATTTGCTGAAGACCTTCGGGCGTTGGATCGATCGAAACGCTGATCACGGGTGTGGGCGGCTGGTTGGGTCCGTAAGCTCGCAGTGCGGTAACGAGGTCCTCGAGCAGCACAGTGGGACGACCGCTGTTCATGCCGATCAATCGGTCGGTTGGGTCAGCAAAGAAACCCTCGGCAGGGCCTGCGATGACAACGTCCCGAGTCTCGGGGTAGAAGAAGACGTACTGCACGGAGGTCAAACCCGCCAACGCCTTCATTTCGTCCGTGATCGCCTGACCGGCCGCCACCGATTCGGAAATCGCTGACTCGAGCCGAGTGAGAGAAACCTTCCGCAGGTCGCTCGGACGCATCACATTGTCGCCGGCCTTGGCTTTGGCGGCCGCCAACCGTTGCAAGGCCACGCGAGGATCAAACTGCTTGACGCGTAGGACACCAGCCGCGTCGACGTCGATCCCGGCGATCGGCTGACCGATAAAAACATCGCCATTGCCGCCGCCATTCTGCCCCATCACGTTGGGCGAAAACGCAGAGGAAACAGCGAAGAAGGCAACCAATGCCCAGAGGCGATGCAACATGTTCATGGATGGGCCGAATGAGGCTTGAACGGAATGAGACAAGACGCTGCGCAGGGTCCCCGCAGCTTTCCTATTCCACGATAATCGGACTTTGACGTGCAATCAACAAAGTAGTGGCCAATGTGGAGGCCTACGAGCCAAATCGGCGGAATCGATCGGATCCTATCGATTGGAGGTGATTTGAGCGGTCTGTCTCGAACGGTTAATCGGGCGATCGAACCGCGAACTCCAAGCGGGAACTTTGGGCTATCGTTTCGCCGCAGGCCGTTGATGGGGTGGCTGGAGGGGGCCTAACTGCCCCCTGCCTCACGCGCGATCGGGAGCCTAGAATCCGAGCCGCTTGACAAACGTTCCTGGTACCTCCAAAGAGCTTGGTAAAAGAGATGAGCGGCGACTGCGATTTCGGTCTGATTGGGTTGGCGGTGATGGGCGAGAACCTCGCCTTAAACGTGGAGAGCCGCGGCTACAAAGTGGCCGTCTATAACCGCACCACC
>JARFQX010000740.1 GCA_029287555.1 Rubripirellula sp.
AGGGACCCCAACGAGGTCCGCAAGTCGAACCATGAAGCTCGGGTTTTCCAAATACCGAGCCGCTCGCTCGATGAACTCGACCTCACTTGGAGGAATGACGCTCATCTCCAAGAACCTCTTCAATTCCGCGAAACCAGACGACCGCAACACAAGCGGAGCCGTTATTGAAAGGTCTTCGGACGCAAACGTCGTGCCACTGCCAGCCGGTCATCTCGCCGGTTGAGGCTTAGTGCGGGATTTCGCGGGCATCTGCGGAATCCTGCCATGAATCGCTCGCGGATCGACGACTCTGCCTTCAAATGCCGAGCTTGCGGAAGATCACCGCGAAGCCGCAGAAACCGCTCGCGCCCGAGAAGATCAGGCTCACTCCCATCAACAACGTGATCCACGCAAATCGCACGTCGACAAACAACGCCAACAGTCCGCTGACAAGAACAAGCAAGCCATTGGCAATTCGAGCTTGGCGTTCATAGTTCATAGTCCGTAATCCGTAGTCCGTCGTCCGTCGTCCAGGTTGTCAACCGCTTGATGTCTGGTCACTGGCGTCTGGATGCTGGTCTCGGGGTCCCGACCATCGATGGGGCCGCTGGGTTATCTGTTCCAGGTCAGCGAAGAACTCGGGATACGTCTTGGAGGTGCAAGCGGGATCACGGATGCGGACCCCCGGGACTCGGAGACCAGCTAGAGCCAGGCTCATCGCCATCCGGTGATCATGATACGTCTCGAGCGTCGCCCCGTGCAGCGACTCGCCGGGCGGATGAATCGTCAATCCATCCTCGTGTTCGTCGATCGTCGCGCCGAGCTTCCGCAGTTCGCACGCCAGATCGCCGATCCGATCGGTTTCCTTGAAACGATTGTGTGCGACACCACGGACCCGTGTTGGGCTGTCTGCAAACAACGCAACGACGGAGAGGGTTTGGACCGTGTCGCTGATCTGGTTCATGTCCACATCAACGCCGCGAAGCTTTCCCCCGGTGACGGTCAGCCCAGTATCGTTTTCGTCGACCTCGCATCCCATCCGTTCCAGGACGTCGCAGAAACCAACGTCGCCTTGCAGCGCACCGTGCGTCAATCCGTTGACCTTTACGGTGCCACCGGAGATCGCGGCGGCCGCCCAGAAGTAACTTGCTGCGGACGCATCGGGTTCAATCGTGTAGTCGGTGCCGCGATAGGGATCGCTGCCCACAATAACCGAAAGACTTTCGCCAGAAGCGGCATCGCCGGCAAGCAAGTCAACCGAAGCACCGAACGAACGCATCACCCGGGCGGTCATCTCGACATACGGTCGAGAGACGAGTTCGCCGGCAACAGCGATGCAAGTTGCTGCCGAATCGCCATCACTTGAAGCAATCGGTGCCGCCATCATCAGTCCGCTCAAGAACTGACTACTCACCGAACCGGCGACTTGCAACTCGTGGTCTTTCCAACCGCGGGAATCAATCCACACGGGCGGACAGCCTCCTTCCGATTCCGTGCGAATCTCTCCCTCCATGACTTCGCCGATGGCATCGACCAGGTCGCCAATCGGTCGCTGGTGCATTCTTGGCACGCCGCGGAGTCGATACCGGCCACCCAGGGCGGAGAGTGCCGCCGCGAGAAAGCGAATGCTCGTCCCGCTGTTGGCGATAAACAGCTCAGCCTCGCCGGCGCCGCGATCGGAGCCAGCTTGCTTGGCCTCGGTGGGTGGTTCAATCAACAACGTCTGCCCGGACTCTTGCCGTTCGATCTTCACCCCGATCGACCGCAGCGCCGCGACCATTACCTCCGTGTCTTCACTGTCCAACACGCCGTGCAGGCGACTGGCGCCGCGCGCCATTGCCGCGCAAATCAGCGCTCGGTTGGTCAGGCTCTTGCTGCCTGGCGGCCGGATCGCTCCATCGACTGCACCGCCGGGGACGATCTCCACCCAGGGCTGCTCCGACGAGACTCGGGCTGAAGGTTCAGGCATCGATGGATATCGTTTCGAAAGGGATGGTTGCAGGATTCAAGCGGGCGGCCTGCGTCCGACCGGTGCTAGGGCTGCCTCTCCGCTCCCGATCCCTTTTCCCCACTGCCATCGACAATGCTGAAAACGCGCTAAAAAGCCGCTTCCTGTGGCTCCCGGTGGCCGGGAATCAAGAACGAGCAAACGATCAGGGCACCCAGCGAAGTGGTGTGGACCAGCCAGATCTCATGGCACGTGATCACGGTTCGCAAAGTCACAATCGTAATCACCAGTAACACGGCGAAAAACTGCCGTTCCGCCCATCGAGCGCGATCGCCGTGACTGACTTTGGCCAGCAACAACGCCAAACCGCCGATGAAGGGCATCATGATAGCATCGATGAAGCTGGTAATCTGGGAGAGATCAAGCACGCCAGAAACTCCGTTTTCCTGAGCTTGAAAAAGAGAAGACCGAAGACAAAAGGCTCGAAGCCAACGCGAAGTCTTTTCGCGATTCAACGAGACAATGCCTTGTGACATCTTTAAGCCTCGTCCGATAGGTCGACTTGAGGAAAACTTGTCAGAATTTCTGAATTCTTGAATTGGATTGTGCTGGACCGGGGCGACATCAAGCCGCCATAATCGATTAACGCGCCTGAAAGGAGCTTTAAGTCGGACCTCTAAGTAGTAGGCGCGTCCCGCATCAAACGGAGGAAAGCGATGCCCCCTCATTCCCGCGCGATCGCCGTCATCGATCTGGGTGATTTCTCACGCCCGGAAGTCAAGAAGTCGGCGGCTCGTTTTGCACAGCGCAAGCTTGGCGGACAGCCCCTGATTGTTCGCATGGCTCGCCGCCTGAGTGATTGTGCTCAGGTCGATCAGGTTTTCATCGTCGGGTCGAACGTGCCCTCGAGCTTGTTGACCTCGGGGATTGCCGGCGTCCAGTCGATGAACCTGCCGAGCACCCATGTTTGTGAACGTCTCTGCGAGGCAGCCGATAGCTGTGGCGCCGAGTGGGTCGTCTATGTTCCCGGCAATCGGCCTTTCGTGGACGCGACGTTGGTTGATCAGTTGTTGGCGAAGGCGACCAAGGCTCAGGAGTGTGACTACGTGGGTTACATCTCCGACGCGGGGGATCCACGACTCGTTGACCATCTTGGGTTGACTGGCGAGGCCTGTCACGCCGACACGCTCCGCCGGCTGCGACGCAATGCCGACCGATTACCCAATGCGGACGGCGGCAGCATCGCATCGTGGTTGGAATCAGCACCGGGGGCCTATCACTTGAAGTACATTCCGGTCCCCTCGGCTCTGGATCGCAAAGACCTCCGCTTCGCGGTCGAGGATGAGCTGGATTGGGACGACGCCGAATTGCTGTGTGAAACCGTCAGTGACCAGGATTCGCAGTGGCAGGAATTGACTCAGTTGGTGATTTCGAATCATCACCTGCGGGAGTCAATGGCGACGCGGAATCTGTAATCGTTAAAGCTTTCCTCAAGCGGTTTGTCCGT
>JARFQX010000758.1 GCA_029287555.1 Rubripirellula sp.
TCCGCAGGAAGACGGGGATCCTGGCGTGGCCGCGGAATCCAACGACAACTATCGAGCCGAGTCATTTCTTCGCTCTCGGGAATCATTGACTTTCAATATCGCGGCGACCGTCGTTGATATCCGCCCCAATGGAAGCCTCGTTCTTGAAGCCCGGAAAGCAATCCGCATCAATGACAATCTTTGGGAGACTTCGCTATCAGGAATCTGTCGCGCTGACGACATCGGCCCGGACAACGTTGTGCTCAGCAAAGATTTGATTGATCTGGAGATCCGCAAGGAGGACCGCGGGCATTTGCGCGATGGTTACTCTCGTGGATGGTTGAAGCGTTTCTGGGACCGGTACGGACCGTTTTGAAAGGAGTCGAGCTGGTGGTCAGTCGTCAATGCGCGCCGAGAAACCGATCCCGACGAACGGTCTTGCGATCGATTTGCGCTGCGTTGGGCGTGTGGATGGCACTCTGCACGATCGGTCGCGCGGCGAGCGGATCGGGATTGCGGCTGGGGGATATCTGCCGTCTTAAGGGGCAAGAGACCAACACCCTTCATGGTCTCGGTCTGGTCGTTGGCCTGCGTGGCACGGGCGATAGCGACGCGGCGCCGACCGCGCGAGCATTGGCTCGCATGATGCAGATGATGGGCGGCCCGGTGACCACGGATCGCTTTGGTCAGCTGAATCTCGATGACGTTGCCGATGCCCGAAATGTAGCCATGGTTTTCGTTACCGCCGAAGTGCCCGCGGTCGGGGCACAGCCGGGTGACTCATTGGACGTGACGGTCAATGCCATCAACGCCAAGAGTCTCGAGGGTGGCACGCTGATGCTCACGCCGTTGCTTGGGCCGCGCGCCGACATCCCGATGGTTTACGCCATGGCCCAGGGAGCCCTGTCCGTTTCGCTCGACGGACCTCCAACGAGCGCCACGATTCAGGGTGGCGCCAAGATGGAGGCAGCCGTCACGGCCTCTTTCCACCAGGACGGCCTGATTACGCTGGTCCTTGACAAAGACTTCGCAAGTTTTGACACGACCCAACGGATTGAGAGCGAAATCAACAACTTCTCGCAACTGACTCAAGGTGGCCTCGATGCCGATTCAAGCTCGCTCGCCTCGGCACGCGCAATCGATCAACTTCACGTCGAGGTGCAAATTGCGGAGGCCTATCGAAACGACCCGATCAAAGTGATCTCATTCCTGCTAACGATTCCGATTCAACTCTCGAGCCGATCGACGCGGGTGGTGATCAATGAACGAGAGGGAGTCGTGGTAATCGGCGAGGATGTCGAGATCGCACCCGTGCTGATCACGCATCGAAATCTGCGGATCGAAGCAGGTGGCTCGCCCGGTTTCGTGGCAGTCGATGGAGCGGAAGTGTCAGCCAATGCGAAGCTCAAGAATCTTGCCGATGCTCTCAATGCACTCGATGTACCAACCGAGGATCTGATTGCGATTATCAAGACACTCAAACGTAAGGGTGATCTGTTCGGCGAGGTGGTGTTTCAGTAGAGCCGCCCACCATTAACGTACTACCTCAAGGCCCTCCACATGGAATTTCCTCCGATACATCCCTTGCAGCAACAGCAAACGCCAAATCCGCCGCAACTCCAGCAGCAAGATTCACCCGAGTTGCAGGAGGCGTTCACGGACTTTGTCGGCGAAACGCTTTTCGGATCGATGCTTTCGTCGATGCGCAAAACGGTTGGCAAACCCGCCTACCTGCACGGAGGTCGGGCCGAAGAAGTCTTTCAGCAGCAATTTGACCAGAAGATTGTCGAGGAGTTGACCGAGTCCTCGGCCGATTCGATTGCCCAACCGATGTTCGAGCTTTTCAACATGCAACGGAGATAGCCGTGAAACAAAGCTGGTATGGCTGCGTGGAAAGCTACCTTTCCGAAGTAGAAATCATCGCGCAGCAGATCGACCGAACACTCGACGAGACGCGGCTCGAGACCAGGAGGCTCGAGGCGGCCGAGGTGGAGCACGCCAACTCGCGGTTACTGGAAGTTCTGGCCGCGTTGGAGCTAAAGATCGAGCAGCGTCAATCGTTGCTCTCCGCTGAGGACGCTCCCAAATCGGGAACGACCCTGACGGAAAAGCTGCAGGGCTGCGGTGAAGCGGGCGTGGAGGAGCTGCTGGCTCGGTGCCGGAGTGTGTCCGAGATGATTTCGTCGATCAATCAGCGTGCGATTTCGCTTTTTGTCTGCCAGTTCCATCTCTCTCAACTCAGTACCGACATTGTTCGGCTACTGGCGGGTCAGGCCTCACCGGCAACGTACGCCGCGCCGACTCAAGCGGAGAAACCGGGCGACCTCGCCGGCGGACTGCTCGATGAAGCCGCCTAGATCGTAAGAAAAAGGATCGGCCCGCCAGCTCTCAACTTCTTCACCGCGTCTGAGCGACGCTCGCGTCCCTGCGTATCTCTTCGCGAGTCACGCTCACGCCTTTAGGGTACCTGCGGACGTGGCGGCGGCGGTGGCAGGACGCTCGGCCCGTAGACTTGGTCGGTGACGGACCGAGTCGGCTCGGACGGCGACGGCTTTGTCACTCGAATTCTTGCATTGGCATCGGGGCCTGCCAACTGCATCGCCGTGATGACCTCTTCGCTCACACCTTGTTGATGCAGATCGATCACTTCGGCAACGCTCAGGGCACGATCCATTCCGTTGATTTCCAGCTGGCGAATAACGATCGCGTCGCTCATGCCGCTGCTGATCATTGTCAGCACGTCTTGCTTGGTGACACTTGTCGCGAAATTCGAAGTGGGCGACGAAATCGTGGTTGAGGCGGGTGGAGGCGAGATGACCACCGGACCCGGTTCGTGCACGATTGGGGCCTGCTCATAGACGTGCGGCTTGTAGTAGTGGGGGACCGGGCCTGTGCCGTGGTAGGCGGGACGAATGCCGTGGCGGTAAGGCGAATGGTACCGCCGGTTATGATCGATCATTTGGTCGCGTTGATTGCCGATCGTGCCCCCGGCGATCGCGCCGACGGCGCCTCCAATCAATGCCCCCGCGGTCTCGTTGTCGCCTTTGTCTCCGATCGCGGCTCCAATTGCGGCGCCCGCCAAGCCTCCAAGCAGGACTCCTCGTCGCCGATTGCGATGGTATTGAGCGTTTGCCTCCGATGCGAGGAAAGCCAGGAAGAGGGCGATAAGGATGAATCTCTTGGTCATGACGTTTCTCCTGTCGAACGAGGCGCTTGGATGGGGTGTTTACTCCGCACCTCTAATGAAAGTTGGCATGTCGCCAACGACCCTGGCGGAAAAATCGTTCTGCTCCGAAATGTCTCGAGGCCAAACTCACTTGATTTGCCGACCTTATCGATTGCAGCGATTAGCCCCACCAGCGACGGCCCGCCGTGGTTGGTCAATGCGTGGCCTCGACGCTTCGGATCGCTTACCATGTCGAGCTTGACGACTTCTTGAGCCGACTCTGGATCCGAGAATGGAAGATCCCTTTGAGCAATTCGAACGCTCGCGCGGCGGACTGTTGATTCCCGTCTTGCTGTGGCTGGTGGGGATGGTTCCCACCGCGATGGCAATTCGAGCGATGGGCGCTTTGGAAGCAAGTCAGGTCCAGGACGATGCGGCGGAGGTCGTCCCAATGGACCGACGCGTCGAAACCGGGGAGAATCCCGTTGCCGAGAATATGGTCGAACCCGTTCCTGACACGCAAGAAGATGCCGTGCCGTGACTAATCCCAATGATGCTGCCGTCGAAGCACTTCGCAAAGCTGTTTCGCTTGCGCCCGAAAATGCTGGGCTGGCGAACGAGCTGATTCGGCTGCTGGTCGACTTGCTCCGCTATGAAGAGGCGGAGCAGGCTGCACGCGGGGCGTTGCAGCATCATCCGAACGAGGTGCCGCTACAACTCGCGCTGGCGGATGTATATGGTCGTCAGGGAAAGGACTCGCATGCCTTGGCGATCATCGAGACGTTGGTTCGGCAGAAGAATCCTGATCCACGAGCGTTGCTGATGCACGCGAGGTTGATGCAGCGTCAAGGGGACATTCGTGGCGCGGTGGCAACGTATCGCGAGGCGGTGGACCGGGACGAATCAGTCGCCGATCCGGAGCTCGAGAGCTTATTGGGTGTCGAGGATTTTCGCTCGCACGAGGGAGAAGAGCCCGAGGCTGCCGCCTGGCAAGATGCCGACTTCGAAGAGATTCCGCAGCTTCAGGCCGAACGTCCCGAGGACGGTTTCGAATCGGTCGGTGGGATGGACGCGGTGAAGGAAGAGATCCGAGTCAAGATCATCTATCCGCTGCAGCACGCAGACATGTATGCGGCGTACGGCAAAAAGATTGGCGGAGGCATTCTGCTTTACGGTCCGCCTGGTTGCGGGAAGACGCATCTCGCCCGCGCGACGGCCGGCGAAGTCAGCGCGAGTTTCCTCTCGGTGGGAATCAGCGACGTTTTAGACATGTGGATTGGTAATAGCGAGAAGAATCTGCATGCGCTGTTTGAGCAGGCGCGGCACAGCAAGCCCTGCGTGCTGTTCTTTGACGAGGTCGACGCGTTGGGAGCCAGTCGCGCCGACATGAAACGCAGCGGTGGTCGCCAATTGATCAACCAGTTCTTGTCGGAGCTGGACGGTGTCGATGCGTCGAACGAGGGCGTGCTCTGCCTGGCTGCAACCAACACGCCTTGGCATCTGGATTCGGCGTTTCGTCGGCCCGGCCGGTTTGATCGCGTGGTTTTCGTACCGCCCCCCGATCAGCAAGCTCGCGAGCAGATCGTGCGAATCCTGCTCGCGGGTAAGCCGACCGATCAGGTGGACTCGCGAAAGATCGCCGCCAAGACCGCTGACTTTTCCGGAGCCGATTTAAAGGCGGTGGTTGAACGCACCATCGAAGGAAAACTACAGGAAGCGATTCGCAGTGGGCTGCCCAAGCCGATCACGACCGCCGATTTGTTGCGTTCCGCGAAGTCCGTCCGGCCTTCAACGCGGGAATGGTTCGCGACGGCAAGGAACCACGCGCTCTACGCCAACGAGGGTGGCCTCTACGACGAGATCCTCGACTACTTGAAGATCAAGCGATGAGGGATCGCTACGGGCGCATTCAGCTTCTGCTTGCCCAGCACCGATACGAGATGGCGGAGCGTGACCTGCGAGCCCTTCTGGCTGAGGATCCGCGCGATGCGGTGGCCCTTTCGTTGCTTGCTCTCTGCCTGGTGCACGACCAAGAAAGGCTCGACGAGGCGACCGGAGCTGCCAGGCAGGCAATCGGTTTCGCGCCCGATGAACCGCTCGGTCACTACGCGCTGGCGGTCAGCTACCTGCGTCGCAACCGCAGCTCGGAGGCGGTAAAGGCCATCGAGGAATCTCTCCGACTTGACCCGCACGACGCCGATGCCTTCGCACTGCTGTCGCGGGCCAGACTTGGGCTGGAGCGATACCAGCAGGCCCTCGATGCAGCCAATCAAGGACTGGCGATTGATCCCGAGCACATCAATTGCGGCAACATGCGGTCGATTGCTTTGGAACGATTGGGACGAGGTGACGAGGCGATTGAATCGGCAAGCGATACGTTGCGACGGGATCCGGATGATCCGATGTCGCATGCCGCACACGGCTTTACCTTGCTCAACGCCGGTCGCTATCAGGAGGCTCAGGTCGCTTTTCGAGAGTGCTTGAGACTCGATCCGCATAACGAGATGGCCAGGATCGGAATGGTCAATGCGCTCAACCAGCGCAGTGTGATCTTTCGACTCGTGTATCGCTTTTACGTTGCGATGAGCCGTCTCAATTCCAAGGCCGCCTTTGCACTGATTTTTGGCGCTTGGCTGATGATGCAGGTGCTCGGCGCCATCGCGGACCGGGTGGTTGTGCTTCGTCCCTTGATCTTTCCGATTCTCCTCGGCTATGTCTTGTTCGTTATCTTGACCTGGATTGCCCAACCACTGTTCAACACGTTCCTGCGGTTTCATCCCTTCGGGCAGCATTTGTTGGATCGCTCCGAACGTTGGGCTTCGAATCTGATCGCTCCGTGTATCGCCTTGTCAATTTTTTCGGTGGTTGACGGGATTGCCAGCGGCAACGGATTGATGGGACTGCTCGCCACGGCGTACTGGATTGGGATGGCGATTCCGATCGCCGCGACCTTCGCCATGCCCACCCCGCAGCGTCGCCTCATGTTGGCTGCGGCCACTTTGGCAGTGGCCGCACTTCCGCCGACCGGGATCGTGCGCAGCATCTTGGCGAACGATCCATCGTATTGCTACCAGAGTTTTCAGTGGTTTGCTTACAGCCTGTTGGCCATTCAGATCGGCAGCACCGTGATTGCGTCGCGGCCGGTGCAACGCTGAACCCTTTCCCGCTTCCCACGCACTAATCGGATGCTTGTTGATTTTGAGTGTCGCGGACCGGTTCATTTTCACGATCGTCGTTGGAACCGAACCAAGGGGCGATTGCTTCGGCCAGATCGCTTTTTCGTACCGGTTTGGAAACGTAACCATCCATTCCCGCATCCAGGCAGCGCTGACGATCGCCCTCCAGGGCGTGCGCGGTCATCGCGATGATGGGAATGTGGTTCCCCGAGACTTGTTCTCGTTGGCGGATGATTTTGGTTGCCGTGATCCCGTCCATTTCAGGCATTTGCAAGTCCATCAGGATCAAATCGAATGGATCGTTTTCCCAAGCCTTGATGGCATCGAGCCCATTGGGTGCGATCGTGACACGGTGCCCCCATCTTTCCAGCAGGCCGACCGCCAATTTTTGGTTGGCAAGTCCGTCCTCGGCGAGCAGAACGCTCAGCGATTGGGGCGACCGCAAATTCGGCTCAGCCGAATCTTGCACGATCTGTTCGATTGACTCACCGCGGTCCATCAAAGCCAGCAACAGCGTGTCAAGCAATTCGGATTGTTTAACCGGCTTGAGTAAGACTGCGGCGATCTCCAGGTCTTTCACACGCTTGCGATCGTCGGGCATGAATCCCGAAGTCAGCAGGATGAAGATGATGGTGTCGTGGGAATACGACTGGCGAACGCGTTCGGCGAGCATCAAGCCGTCCATATGCGGCATATTCATGTCGGAAAGCACAATCTTCGGCAAATTGTCTTCCGCCTCCATGACCCGCAGCTGCTGCAAGGCGTCTGCCCCGCTGGCCGCTTCGATGGCCCGCATGGACCAGCCTTCGATCGTTTCGCGCTGGATTCGTCGGTTGGTGGTATTGTCGTCAACGATCAGGACCGTCAGGTCACGCAGGAGTTCCAGGTTGCGTTCGACCGGTTCAGCGACTGCTTCGGTGACTTCAAGTGGAAGGGTGACATAGAAGCGACTGCCTTCACCAACGACACTTTCGACGTGAATCTCTCCGCCCATCAAGTCCACCAGTCTAGAAGAGATCGAAAGACCGAGCCCCGTTCCCCCGAACTCCCGAGTCGTGGAGGTGTCGGCCTGCTCGAACTCCGCAAAGATGCGTCCCAGCTTTTCCTCGGGAATACCGACGCCCGTCTCCCGTATCTCAAATTGCAGATCGACCACGTTGCCGTGCCGGGCGAGCTCGCGAACCTGAAGAACCACTTCACCCTCGGGGGTGAACTTGATCGCGTTGCCAACCAGATTGACCAAAACTTGTCGAAGTCGGGCGGGGTCGCCCAGGAACGTCTCGGGCACCTCCTTGCCCACATGCCAGGCCAGTTCGAGTTCCTTGCGATGCGCACGGATAGCTAGCGACTTCATCGTGTCGCCAATCTGTTCTCGAAGATTCATTGGAATCAGGTCCAATTCAATCTTGCCAGCTTCGATCTTGGAAAAGTCGAGAATCTCGTTGATGATCGATAACAGGGATTCACCGGATTCCAAGACCGTGGAAAGATAGTCGCGTTGGCTCGCGGTCAGCTTTGTTTCGAGAACCAGCTCCGTCAAGCCGATCACCGCATTCATGGGTGTGCGGATCTCGTGGCTCATGTTCGCGAGGAAATCGCTCTTGGCCCGATTCGCTTGCTCGGCAACTTCCCGCGCCTTCTCCGCGTCGCGCTTGGCCGTCTCCAGGGCCTCGGCGGCTTTCTTGCGAGCGGTCACCTCACGAGCGACTGCATACATGGTCTCACGATTGACGGGCGCCCGGCACGACCAGGAAAGCCAAATGTAGCTCCCGTCGCGGCATCGATAGCGATTCTCGAAGTCGACCACGTCTTTCCCGTGCCGAAGCGACCGCATCACTTGGACGGTACGTTCCTTGTCGTCCGGGTGAACAAAGCTCAGGAACGGTTGAGACAGCAGATCTTCCATCTCGTAGCCGAGTTTCTTAGGGAGCACCGGGTTGAGCTTCTTGAAGTAGCCGTCGGAACCGGCCACGCAAAGCATGTCGAGTGATAGATCAAAGAACTCATCTCGCTCCGACTGGACCGATGCCTTTGCCCGCTCGAGTCCTCCTTGCTGCTTCGCCAAGGTCCAGCTCTTCTCGACGGACTGGTGAATAGAAACGAACAAGAAGAGATCTTCAAAGAGCACCCACCCGACATGCTCGAGCCATCGAAACGGCTGGACCATTTGCTCGCCGAATACGGAAAGTGGCCAGTAGAAACCGCGGAGGAAATGGTCAACGGCAACGACAATGGTTGCCGTCACCAAGACGCGCCAATCCCGGTAGAAGGCCAGAAACGCCAGCGATCCAAACACGTGGAAGTGGGTTTCGATCCTGCCCTGAGTGAGGTGAATCAGCAGCGCGCCCATCAACATCTGGCCGACGGCGATGACGTGGCGTGTCAGGACACGGCCCGGATAGACGACCGCCAGAAAAATCGGGAATCCGCAGATCAGCCCGCCCAAGATCAAGGCCGTCCAGACGTGGATGTGCGTCTCGGGGATCGCGGCGGTCCATGTCTTTGGCGAGATGAGACAAGCCGTCAGGACGCCGGCAACGAACTGCACCCCCATCAGCAGCGCGAAGTTGCGGTCGGTCCGGGCACAGAGATCTTGCTGCGAACGAGAAAAAAGCTCGAGCGCGCGTTCATCTGCGACCGCAGCATTGTGTTCACGCTCCCCCACGTTTACCCCTCTGCACCTGCCGGCAACGCCCGCAACGCTACCTGTGAAGCGCGCAACGGGCAGCCGAAGACGCAGGAGGAGCAGGTCGCCCGCTGGTGCTGCTTGGATCGTTTGCTGCCGGATGCCTGAATGAAACCGGACGCGACGTGGTCTTCTCCAACCAACGACAGCACCGCGCTGCGGCCAGGATTATCCCCTCGATGTCCGCGGGATCCCGTGATGCCTCCCTCAAAGACCAGTTTGCCTTGAGGATCATAAAGCAAGGCGTGACCCGAGGTGCGTACGCCGAACTGTGATGCCAGTTGGGCATCCGGATCGGCGGCGACCGAGACGCCCCGGATCGCGGCTGCCTCGTCCCACAAACGGGTCTTCGACCAACTATCGTCCTGTTGCCCTGGCCGAAAGAAAAGAACATGGCAGTCGAGATCGTCCGCGCATCGATTCATCAGCCAAGCGAGTTCACCCAGCGTCGCCCGAGTGCAGGGGCATTTCGGATGAGCAAAAAGGACCAACGTGGGCTGGAAATTGGATCGCTCGATGCCGCTCGCTTCTGGCCACGTTGCCACGGGTTGACCTTGGTCTCCCGGACGGTTCGCGTAGCTCATCAATCCCCACAGTCCGAAGGCGACGGCGACCAACCAAACAGCGGAAAGTGAGCCGTAGACGAAGTTCTTGTCCTGTGACGAGTTCGAAAGATTCGGCAAATCGGTTGGCAAGAAACGCTTCATGAACGTTCTCCCGGACACCGTCCTTAACGCGAGGAAGATAAGAAGAAAAGATCAACTCCTTTATTGTAGCGATTTCCCGAAGCCACCTGCTGAAAGATCCCAATTTCGTGGTTCACCATGGCGCACGGATGTGCGCCTTGGTTGCAAAGGGCACCCGCAACGCAACCGCCCCAATCGAAACACCCGACACATACTTTCCGGACCGAGACCAGATAGCTTGCGGTGCATCGGAGAATGGCGTCGGGCCAGTGGATTCCCAGCCGGCGAACGTGGTTACAAGCTTGGGAAATCGAATTTTGGGACAACATTCAACGAATCGTCGCCCACGGCTCCCGATTTGAGCAACTCGTCTCGCTTCACTCGCAACTGAGAGTACGTTTCCTCCGGAATGACATAGTACCAGTCGGCGAAGCGGGAATTGAGTTCGCGGACACGCTCTCCAGCCGTGGCAAGCTTATCCTTTCGCTCATCCATGATGCGGCGATTCTCCTTGGTGATCTTCTCCTGTTCCGCTTCAAGCCGTTCCCGCCACTCTTCCTCGGTCAACGCATCCTCGGCATCGGTGGGCTCG
>JARFQX010000769.1 GCA_029287555.1 Rubripirellula sp.
GTCGTTGGAGCAGAAGATCCTGCAGGACATTCACGGCCGCGTCACCCAACCGGACCGCAAAAGGCTGTTTCATCACGATCGTTAGCGGCCGGCGAGCCCACGCTGCACGCTCGGTTGAATCATCGGCTCGGTTCACTCCTCGTGTCGGCCCGCTGGGCCTGAGGTCGGGCGTCGCGTTGGCCCCCCCCGGGCTTGGGCGAAACTGGCAATCTATCTGTCGGCCTGCCTGTCGCGGACATGTCGTGCCGAGCAGGATTGCGTGTGCCCCTTTTCCGGACGCTCCGCCGCGCGATCGACCACTTTCGGCGCGGGGATTTGTTCTGCCGAGTCGTTCTGTTGCGGATCTGCGAATTTCCTCGCAGCCACAGTTGAAAACGGCACAATCGGCAAGCCTTGCCTCTCTTCGAGCCGGCCAAACTATAGACTTTTTTGAGGACTAATCTTCGCTCGGGTCCTCGCCGATACCCATGCTGCCGGAGAAGTGAGAAGGTGCTTTGCCAGGCACCTTCGTGATCCATTCGTTTGCCCCCAAGGAAGCTGATGATCGGTTTGTCGCATCGCAAGATTGACTACTCGACGCTCTGCACCACGATTGAAAAAAGGCTTTGCCAACTTGGACATCTCGAACCGAATCAATTCCCCATGACGCAGCGCGAGGTGATCCGCGGCGGTAAGACCGTCGGTGTTTACTTCTGCGTGCACGGACCACGCAGCGTGAAACTGACCGCTATCTGCGATCTGTTTAAGAACACCGTGATCTTCTACGGAAGCGATGGCATCCGTCGCGAAAGCATGCCGATCGAATTCGGTCAACCCGCAAGCTGATCCTGGATCATCATTCACTTGGTTCTAGCTTCGGTCGTTAACAACGAGCTTGACCCGCGGGGGCGGGAGATCTTAAAGGGCAATCATGGTTTGCCCCCGTGGAAATCCTCTCGCGGTTTCAAGCACTGCCTGGCTGCGTGCCGTCAGCCTGGGCGCGGTCTGTCTGTGCGCGGTCTGTCTGTGCGTGGGCTGTCGGATGTCGGTGCCAATGCACCTTTGGGAACCTCCCCGACTACAGTCGACGGTTGGAAAACGAGTCGTCGTTTCGACCGTTGCCGGACCTGAACGGTTGACCGGGCCGATCCGCGAGAAACTGCTGGCCATGGCACCGCGCGATTCGGGGCGGCAGACGGAGTTGCTTGATTTCCGGACGCTGCCGGATCACTCATCCATCCGACTTGTCTCGGCAGCCGACGGTGAGCCAAACGATCTAGTGCTCGCCTCGGTTGCTTCTCGCGAGGGTGCCGACTTTCTCCTCCGCGGCGAAGTGATGGAGAACCAGCGGGCCGGTGATGGCAACAAGCCAGTCGATGACTCCCTGACCATCTCCTGGAGGCTGACTTCGTTAACGGACGATTGCCGCGGCGGTGGGTTTCCGATCACGGTGGACATCGAGACGGCAATCGCTCGCTATCCTGATTTGGCGTTGAGTACCAGCCGCGAGGAGGTGCTGACAACGGCCGCGGTTCGTGAAAGTTATCGACTGCTCACCCCGTCAGTGCGCCGCGATCAGATTCCGATAGAGATTCCATACCTGTTACCGGGCAGACGCCAGGTTCGGCGTGGCAACGCCGCGGCTCGGGATGGACGTTGGGGAGAAGCCGAATCGATTTGGTCGCAGGTGTTGCGGCGCTATCCCGCTCACGTTCCGGCGATTCACAATCTGGCCCTCGCCTCGGCAGCGGGGCAAGATTTCTCAAGAGCGAAGAAACTGGCGCGTCGAGCCATCCGTCTTCACCCCTCCCGGCTCCACCAAGAGACGCTGGTTTGGATTGAGTCGCGTCAAAGAGATTATCACCACGCGTTCGGCCTGCCCGACCCACCGGAGGGATGGTTTGTGACCTCGGACGTGCCAGCTGCGACCAACCGGAGAGTGAATGGTGATGATCAACAGACGCAAACAAAGCGAGGTCGCGACGCGAAGAAGGCCGGACTAACGCGGTAGCGAACGCCTGACCCACTCCCAAAGCCGAGGGTCAGTGAGCGACTCGGCAACCATCGCGGCGCCGTCGAACGGCTGGTCCTTGGTGTGGAGACTGGGTACCGCCACAGCGCGCGCGCCCGAAGCGACCGCGGCGGCGCATCCGTTCCCGCTATCTTCGAGTACCAGCATCTGCTCGGTCGCGATGCCGAGTTCAGTCGCCGCCATCTGGTAGATTTGCGGATCAGGTTTGCCCCGCGTCACGTCATCGCCCGTCAGTGTGAATTCGAGGCGATCCCGCCAAGGGATCGGGCGCAGAATAACCTCAACATGCTTGCGACGGCTGCTGGTGGCAATGCCAAAAGGCAGTCCGAGATCCTGCAAGAACTCAATCCAGCTCGACAAACCTGGCATCGGTTCGACACCGCTCTCAATCAATTTCGCGTAAAGCGCGTCGGATTCTTCGAGGAGCTGCTCGGCCGAGTCTGACAAGGAGAAATAATCGACCATCTGCTGCATGGCGGACACACCCACGCGTCCCATCATCCGCTGTTGCAGCCCCTTGCAAAAACGATGGCCTCGGCGTTGGAGCAACTGATCGCCCACTTCCCAGTACAATCGCTCGGTATCGAAAAGCAGCCCATCCATGTCGAGCGCCACACCGCGAATCATGTTTCGTTCCTGAGGGTGCGAGATTCAAAAAGAGGTCCGAGTCGGAGTCGCAGGTGTCCAATTCTCTGGTCGATCGCATCTTAGTGGGTCAATCGATTGACCGAAGCGGCCATCTTACTCGGTCTCTTCACGAATCCCACACGTCCGGTTTCATCCGCCAGGACGCTGCTCATTGGTCAATCGAGCCCTATCTTCCGCTATCGGCGGAGACGTTGATCGAGTACCTGATCAGCCGCCGTGAGCTCGATTCGCACGGAGAACAGGCATTCCGGCAACGGTGCCGCGACCTCGACAAGATCATCTACGAAAAGACCGCCGACTACCAGTCTCGATTCACCAAGGCCTACGGGGAAGTCGACCCCGATACCGACCGGCGGATTCCCAAGTCGGTCCGCGACCATCCAGACGGCGACCATCCAGACGGCGGCGAGGAGCAGAAACCAGTCGAGAAATCACACGGGGCGCAACCGCAAAGAGGCGAAGACGGCGGAGAGCCCGATTTGGATATTCGGGTCCACCGCGTACTGGAGCTCTGTGAGGAAGTATTAGCAAACGCGGGGTTTCGGCGTCTGGCTACCGACGAGATCTCGCGGTGCGTTGGCGTGGTCAGCCAATTTGGCGTTCCCCTTCATGTCGATCTTGAGCTCTTCAAGCGGCTCGTTGTGTATGCCAGAGGCGATGTGATTGGATCAAGGATTCGACGCCGCCTGAGAAACTTCTACCGCCGCGAGGAAGTCGAGGTGCAGGTGTACCAACGCTTGGTGGTGATCTTTCAGCTGCGTGATGACGATCAATCCGACGAGCAGCTGACCGCTGCGGATCTTCACATGCGAATGTTCAAGAACGTGCCCAAGCAGGATGTCGATACTCTCTTGCCCGGCGCGCGGGTGCGAATTACCGGAATCGATCGGGCCAAGATCATCGTACCGAGTCTCGGTGGATTCCTGATGTCGCTGCGCAAAATCGCCCAGTATGCCCTGTTGTTCGCCGTCATCACGATTCACTGGAGCGCCATACTGGTTGGACTCGTCATCGGCTACATGGTCAAGAGTGTGTTCAGCTATTTTCAAACCAAGAACCGCTATCAGTTGAACCTGACACGCAACCTCTACTTCCAAAAACTAGACGCCAACGCTGGCGTCGGCTATCACGCGATTCAGTTGGCCCACCAGCAATTGGTTGCCGAGGCGATACTCGCCCTCTATGCGATTCTCAGCAGCGACGAAGCGATCAGCACGCGGAGGGCTTGCCGCAGATGCGAACGATTGGTCCGCGAAGCGGTTCACGTCGAAGTCGACTTCCAAATCGATCGAGCGTTGGAAAACCTGAAGAAACTAAATAAGCGTGCCCGATTCCGGAACGGTGCCTAAAAATCGTGCTCGTGCTCGTGCTCGTGCTCAGCGAAGCGGTGCTCGTAATCGACCCGGATGTGAAAAACTGCAACCACGAGTTCGAGCACGAGCACCGTCGCAAGCGACTGAGCACGAGCACGACTTGC
>JARFQX010000881.1 GCA_029287555.1 Rubripirellula sp.
GGTCAGTGGTGCAAATGCCGGTTCCCCGGGCACACCGGATTTTGACGAAACGCAAACGCAGCAGAGCAGCGTCTTTGCTCCGAACGTCCTCAATTACCAGTTCGCCGGCACGACCGATCCAGGAGGTGGCGCCACGCTGACGGCCTTTGCCGTCGCCGATCTGAGCGCGTCCTTCGAGTACCTGCGGGTGGAAGCCGAGGGCATCCTGATCGGCGACTTGTTTGCCGATGGCAGTGGCGGCGATTACCAGCCTCGCACCGATACCCTGCAGATCAGCGAAGCGGATTTGGCTGTCCTGACCGCTGACGGGCAAGTTGACTTCACGGTTACCCCGACCGGCTCGGTGGGCAACTTGGGGCCCGCGACCCAACTGACCCTGGGCCTGATCTATCCCGGTGTGGCTGCGGATGGGACCGGTGCCTATGCGTTGGACGTGGTTCTCAACGCGGCGGCCGAGGAGGAGTCACTCGGCGGGGCCTCCAACGATTCGGTCGCCGACGCGCAGGACATCGAAGCGAGCTTCATTAATCTTTCCAGCGCAACAAGCGCACGCGCCGCGGTAGAAGGTTCCTTGAATCCAAATCCCACCTTTTTGGAGAGCCAAACGCGCAACGGGCCTTTGTTCTTCCCAGAGAGCCCCGTATTTGACTTCAGCGCGCTACCCACCTCGAGTGGTATCGGATCGCTCAATGTTGATGCGTTGCTCGACCTTGGCCTTCCGTTCGAGACATTGACGGTCGACTTTGACGGCTTGTTTAACGTGACGCTGTTCGATGATCTTGGCTTTTCCGATTCGGATCCAAGATCCGCATCGATACCTATTTCCGCCACCGATCTCGCCTTGGCGACCGCCGACGGATCGGTGACCGTCACGGTAACTCCTTCGCCCGCGGTTAACTTCGACGTGACGGGCAACGACTTCTTGACGGTAACTTTGTCGTACGAGTTACCTCCCGATCTAGCGGATTCGGAAGACTTTTACAGCTTCGACCTCCTTCAAGGCCAGCCCGCCACACTCGTCTTGGCAGGCAGCTCAACGCTCGAGTTGGTCGATGAGGCGGGAAGCCCGCTTGTCGCGGCCGAATCAAACGCGACCAACGTCGATCAGTACATCCTCGACTTCATCGCGCCGGCCAGCGGGACCTACGTCGCCCGCGTTTCCGGCACCGAGGATGACGATTATTCGCTGGTCGTGACGCGCGACGCGGCTTTCGAGATCAATGCGTTCCAGGTTGGCGTCATTGCGACCGAGCTGATTACCAACGGGGGATTTGAAACGGGAAACCTCTCCGGATGGACTGTCACCAGCACATCTGGCGGAGAATTCGTCCCCAATGACGGCGCGCTCAACCCGTCCGGACCCGCCGAGCCGCAGCTACCCATCGCGGGCAGTTTCGACGCAGTTACCAACGTCTTCGGTGGAGGAATCAAGACTCTCGCCCAGAGCATCACCGTACCCGAGCGCGTGGTCGAGGCGACGCTCAGTTGGTCGGATCGAATCCAGAACTTTGCCAGCACTTTTGCCGATCCTAATCAGGAATTTCGCGTCGTGCTGGCAGATGCCGGTGGCAATCCAATCGAGGAGCTGTTTTCGACTAATCCGGGCGATCCATTGATTCAACTTGGGCCGAACAGCCGCTCGATCGATGTCACGTCGGCGTTGCAGGCGGTCGAAGGCCAGGAAGTCAATCTTCAGTTCGTTCAGGAAGATAGTCTTTTCTTCTTCAACGTGACACTCGATGAGATCAGCCTTCAGGTCACCACCGGCACACCGGTGACCCAGAACATCGATGTCACGCACACCGTGCTCGGCCATGTCGGCGGTCAGCTATCCAAGATCGGCGTCGTGGCCAACGACGAATCGAATACGGTAACGGTGTTCGAAACGGAGTCGAACACGGTGCTCGGAACTGTCGCCCTGCCCACGCAGTCGCTGATCGGGGATATTGAAATTTCGCCCGAAGAACGCCTCGCCTTCGTGACCGATTTCCAAGGAAGTCAGTTATGGGTAATTGACCTCAGCGGCGGACAGCCTTCACTGGCGTCGGGGATCAACCCAATTCCGGTATCCACGAACGCTGAAGATCTGTCGCTGACACCCGACGGCAAGTTCCTGCTTGTCAGCGATGGTAGCAATCTGCAACCACTCTCGGTGGTAGACATTGCTTCCAGGACCGAGATCAACACGTTCGATCCGACGAATGATCATACCTCGGTCGAAGTCGCCGAGGACGGTTCCGTGCTGGTCACTTCGCGGAACAATGGAAACCTTCGGAGATTCGTCATTGACGACGCAGGCAACTTGAGCGACACCGGCGAGGTCCTTCCAAGAATTGGTCTTCCCTTCAACGCCTATCCCGCACCCGGTGCGCAAACGGGTGTCGTGATTCGATTACGCAATGTCACCTCCTTCACGATTCCCGGGCTAGCGGTGGTTGACAACCGACCGGTGGTCCGCGGCCCGTCGAACCTGCAGTCCGCCGTGTTCAACTCCGACGGTAGTCGTCTGTATGTTCGCTCCGACGGTGTAAACAACAGCGGATACATTGATGTCTGGGGTTACACGCCTTCCACCGGGGAGATCTCGGCGACACCTTTGTTCACGATTGAGGGAATTGACAATGACCCATCGGGAAGTCCGCCCGATTTCATTGGGATCTACTTCGGAATCGACCAACTTGCACTGTCGACCGATGGTTCGAAGTTGTATGTCCCTCAAAACGATTCGGTCGACATCTTCGACGCCTTGACTGGTGAGTTCATCGATTCCATCACCGATCCGGGCATCCGTCTGGCCACCGGGGTGAAGGTGGCCGATCTGGTTGTTCCTGAGTTTCCCGAGGGTGACGAATATACATTCACTGTCGATGAAGTCGGGTCCAGGTTTGACATCAAGACGCTGATACCGGCCGGAACCTCCGGTGAGTTTGTGAACAACCTCGATCCAGTAGTCACCTTGATCGATCCCGATGGGAACATCGTCGACAGCGACGACGACGGTCTGGACGGTCGCAACGCTTTGATCGAGTACACCGCGGAAACGACGGGCCAGTTCACCGTCATCGTCTCGGCGGCCGACTTCAACGCGGGCGAATATGTCTTGGACATCAATCGTGCTCCGCAAATTGAAAACATTACCAGCAGCGCAACTCTCGAAAACAAAGCGGTTGAAAGTGAGACGGTCACGGTCTCCTCGCTGTTTTCCGACTTGAACCTCGACGACACGCACACCGCAACGGTGGATTGGGGTGATGGGACCCCGGCCGAGCCCGCAACCGTCGACCAACAGCGCGGTGGCGGGCTGGTGACAGCGACTCATGAATACGCATTTGGCGGCATCTACACGGTAACCGTGACGGTCACCGATGACGGCGACTTGTCCGAGACCGCGACCGTCCAGGCGGTTATCACGGGTGCGAACATTGTCGATGGCGTGCTGCAAATCATCGGCACTTCCGATCGTGATGTCGTGACCGTTAATTCTGTTGGCAAAGGTGAGTCGCGAAGCATCCGCGTGCATGCGGGCTTCCTGCCCCGATTCCGCGATTTCGTGGCGGATGATGTGGACAGCATCCTAATCGTCCTCTGCGACGGCGATGACCTCGCATCGATCGCCGGTAATGTTGACATCGACGCGACCATCCTCGGGGGCAACGGCGACGACCATATCACGGGCGGCTCCGGCAATGACGTGCTGGTGGGAGATCTTGGTCGTGATATCCTCCTCGGCGGCGATGGACTCGATGTGTTGATTGGCGGAGCAGGGCCCGACCGGCTTAACGGGCAAGGTGACGATGATCTCCTGAGCGGGAACATCTTCGATGCTAACGACGCCGACGATGACGACGCCATCACCGATTTGCTCAACGACGTTGCGGCTCTGCAGGAAATTGGCGAAGCCTGGCGGGACGGTGATCGCGATACAGCCGTCGCGTTGTTGACCGCCGGACAGTTAGATGACGAGGAGGAAGATGATCTGAAGCGCAGTCCGGGCAACGATATTTACTTGGCGATTAATCCGGACCGATCTCCGAAGTCGTAATCCGCTCGGACCTCGTGCGCCTAGCGTCACTAGCTTTCGACCCCGCCAGCCCTGGATGGGTTGGTGGGGTACATCCTATGCGGAGCCGCGTGCCTCCGGCGCCCGCTGTTACCCTCACTTCTCAACAACCGGACCTCAAACAGCTCACATTCGAGCCACCAGTCTGAGGGAACTCTAACTGCTTTAAGCAGCACCGCGTCGACGACTCAAATGTGAGTTTGCATGTCACTTTTTCAGCCGCGACGCGACCCTTGAGTTGACGAGTACGCTTGGCCCGTGAACCGCTCTAGTCTTCGTCTCTGAGCTTGGCCAGAACCGAATAGTCTTCGAGCGTGGAGGTATCGCCGACCACCTCGTGGCCGGCGGCGATGTCGCGTAGCAAGCGGCGCATGATCTTGCCGCTGCGAGTCTTCGGCAGCGCCGCGGCAAAGCGAAGATCATCCGGCTGAGCCAGCGCACCGATCTGGTTCCGCACGTGCTGCTGCAGTTCCTTGCGAAGTGCTTCGTCCGGTTCGCCCCCGCGGACCGTCACAAACGCTGCAATCGCCTGGCCCTTCAAATCGTCCGGGCGTCCTACCACCGCTGCCTCGCAGACCAGTTCATGGCTGACCAGGGCACTCTCGACTTCGATCGTACTCAAACGATGCCCCGAGACATTGATCACGTCGTCGATCCGGCCCATGATCCAGTAGTATCCATCCTCATCCTGCCGAGCGTTGTCACCGGTCAAATACATTCCCGGAACCTTCGACCAGTACTGTTCAATGAATCGTTCCTCGTCTCCCCAGATACCACGCAACATGCCCGGCCATGGCTCGGCGATACACAGCATGCCACCGTGGTTGGCCTCGACCGGCTGGCCCGATTCGTCGACGATCTTTGGAAAGACGCCTGGCAGCGGACGCGTGCACGAGCCCGGTTTCGTGGCAGTGATCCCCGGCAACGGACTCATCATGATGCCACCGGTTTCGGTTTGCCACCACGTATCCACAATCGGACATCGCTCGTTCCCAATCTTCCGGTGGTACCAGATCCACGCTTCGGGATTGATCCCTTCCCCGACGCTGCCAAGCAGACGCAGGCTGGTCAAGTCGTGCTTCTCGACGTGTTCATCACCCCATTTGATGAAGGCTCGAATCGCGGTCGGAGCGGTGTAGAGAACGCTGACCTTGTACTTTTCGACCAACTCCCAGAAGCGGTCCTCGGCAGGATGATTCGGGGCCCCTTCATACATCAAACAGGTAGCCCCGGCGGATAGCGGACCGTACACGATGTAACTGTGGCCGGTGATCCATCCACAATCGGCGGTGCACCAATAGACATCCTCGTCCCGATGGTCAAAGACCCATTGAAACGTCCGTTTCGCCCACAGGTTGTAACCGGCGGTGGTGTGTCGGATTCCCTTTGGTTTGCCGGTGCTGCCGGAAGTGTAGAGAATAAACAGGGTGGTTTCGCTGTCGAGCGGCACGGCCGGCAAATCGCCGCTTTGTTTGTCGACCAGTTCGTGCCACCACACGTCGCGTCCTTCCTGCATGGAAACGCCATCCTGACCGACTCGCCGCAGGACCAGGCACTTCTGCACGGTGGGTGACTTGGCCAACGCTTCGTCGACCGTTTCTTTCAGCGGCAGCACCTTGCCGCGACGATGCAAACCGTCGGCGGTCACGATCACCTTGGCACCCGCATCGTTATTGCGATCGGCGATCGATTCAGCGCTAAAGCCGGCGAAGATGACCGAATGAATCGCACCAATTCGGGCACATGCCAACATGGTGACCGCCAATTCCGGCGTCATCGGCATGTAAACGCTGACGACATCTCCCACGCCGACACCGAGTTCCCGCAGAGCCGCGGCGCACTTGGCCACCTCCGTCCGCAGTTCGCTGTAGGTCAGCGAACGCGTGTCGCCCGGTTCGCCTTCCCAAACGATGGCCGTGCGATCGCCTCGCCCCGCGTCGATGTTTCGGTCCAAGCAATTGTAGCTGGCGTTGGTTTTGCCTCCGACGAACCACTCGGCGTTGGGAGCCTGCCAACGACAGACCTCTTGAAACGGCTCGAACCAATGCAGGTGTTCGGTCGCTTCATCCCGCCAGAACCCGTCACGGTCTTCGGCGGCCCGTCGATAGGCCGCTTCATACTGGTCCATCGTCGAAAAGACGGCTTTGGCGGTGAACTCGGGAGGAGGCGGAAACGTGCGGCTCTCGGCGAGCACGTGGTCAATTTGCCCGGAGGGATCGGTCATCTTTGCGAATCCGTTGTCGCGAGGGAGCAGTTCGGCAAGAGCAAGCAAACAAGGCAACGGGAAACCACTTCCCAGACATCAAGCACGCCGTTAGCGGCAACTCGATGGTCCTTGCCAGAGCCCCATTTTAGCGATTTCCCGACCGCGGTTGTCACCGATGACCATCACGACACAACGCAGTGAAAACCGTGTCGGGATCGGCGTCGCTCCGCTCCCTTCGGCCTACGCAACGAGCCGTCCGGTCAGAATCAAAGCCTCGCGGAGTCCCCGAGGCTGGTGGACCGATGGTTCGTGAGACCAGACGACGTGGGGGCGATTGCCAATTAGGCGGCCCGTCGATCGCGATGCACCCGCCGGCTCGTCTGTTCGATCCGTTCGCGAACCAGTGCGTGCGGTCCGATCTCCGAGGTCTTCGGGTTTGCATACCAGACCCGCTCATCAATCACTTCGAGCACACGTTGGGCGATGTCGACCGCCCTTGCTCCGGAAACGCCATCAACGGTGGGAGCCATTCCACTCTGCACACTAATCACGAAATCGTGGAGTTCGTCGAGGATTGCGTTGCGTGGCTCAAGCTCCAACGTTTCGCAGTTCAACTGGTCACCGAACAAAGTGTCGGCGTAGCCGATGGGGTTGTCGGTTTCCTCGTACAGATTAAACGAGCGGTTGACCAACGACTCACAAGGACGCACGACCGACAATGCCGGCGCGCCGAAATCGATATCGGCGAATCCATTGGAACCAAATACCTGCATCTGACGTGCGGGCGCCGGGCTGATTCGCGATGCCTTCAAGTTGGCAACTAAACCACATTCAAATTCAATCCTTGTCTCCGCAATATCCTCGTAGTTGGTCAGCACCGAAACACCGCTGCCGGAAATCGACTTAATCGGTGCGTCGGTCATCGACAACACGAGATCCAAGTCGTGGATCATCAAGTCCATCACGACCCCGACATCGAGGCAACGACCTGGAAAGCGGGAGGCTCGCACGGCCTCGACGTATTTCACGTCGACACCAAGTTCCCCAAGTGAGGTGAAGGCTGGATTGAATCGCTCCACGTGACCGACCTGCAACGTCAGCCTCTTGGCGGCGGCCAACGAAGCGAGTTGGCTCGCATCGACCCGGTCAATCGTCAATGGCTTCTCGACGAAAACATGTTTCCCCGCCTTGATCAAGTCGCGTGCGATCTTCGCATGCGAATCCGTGGGCGAGGCGATCACGGCGGCGTCAATCTTGGGAATCAGTTCGTGGTAGTCGGCGACGACAGGAACCGGATGGAGAGTTTGGGCGTTCTCGCGAGCGGACTCGATCGGGTCGCTGATTCCAACCAGTTTGGCGCCTTCCACCGAGCCGAGAAGCTTGGCGTGAATGCGTCCGAGGTGTCCCGCTCCGATGACGGCAATCCGTAGTTGGGTCACGCTGCAATGCTCCTTCGTCGGTCGCGACCGCGGCCGTTGCGTCCGCCGACTGTGTGGTCAATGAAATCGAAGAGATGCTTGAGAACGGGGCGAATCGGCCCGCTCCCGAACAGTTCACCGCGAGCCGTTTCGATTCCGACACGCGTTCGATACAAAAGTTTGTAGGCCCGCGATAGAACCTCGATATCTTCTTTCGAATAATCGTGTCGCTTCAGTCCGACAACGTTTGCCGCACGTGGTCGAGCCGGATTTCCGTCGGCAATCATGAACGGGGGAACGTCCTGCAAAACGCGACTTAATCCGCCCACGAAACTCAATTGGCCAATCGACGCGAAGTGGTGAACCGCGACGCCGCCGGAAATCGTCACGTCGTTTCCAATGTGCACGTGGCCGCCAAGCATGGAGTTGTTGGCAATCACGATCCGGTCGCCGAGGACGCAATCATGTGCGATGTGGGTGCCGATCATAAAAAAGTTGTTGTCTCCGATCCGAGTCAATCCAACTTCCTTTTCCGTTCCGCGGTTAACGGTGCAGTGTTCGCGAAACGTATTTCCGTGCCCGATTTCGACACGCGTCGGAGCCTCGGTGTAACCGGTGTCTTGCGGTGCCGATCCGATCACGCAACCGTGAAAGATGTGGTTGTCGTCACCGATTGAAGTGATTCCGCAAACGACCGCGTGATCCTCGATGATCGTGTTATCGCCGATGGTGACTTCCGGTCCAATGACACAAAAATGTCCGACGCGAACGTTCTTTCCGAGTTTCGCCCGGGGATCAACAACAGCGGTCTGAGCGATCGTCGTGCTCATGAGTTCTCCGTGCCAGCAGGGCGACATTGGAATTGGGATTTGCTTGGAATCATCACGTTCATCCCGCCTTTCGGCCCGAGGCGACCGATCGGTTCGACGGGAATCCCCGTGCGTATGATGGGTTGGCTAACCCGGCAAGTCGTTCGGCAACTTTGCCGTTGAGGCTATGCCCACCGCGGAAGGAAGTCACCCTTCCGACAAACTC
>JARFQX010000936.1 GCA_029287555.1 Rubripirellula sp.
AGTTGAGTTCCATTCCCGTGGTGTCCATCGTGGCGATGGCGTAAACGTGCCGGCTCATCTTGTTGGGTCTCAGCACCAGAATGCGGAGGGATCATGACCACTCGAGTGCCCCTATCATAAGCCGCGCCACACGCCACACGCCACTCGAGGGTGTCGGGGCATCCCGAAGCCGACGACGCTGGGATTTCAACGTGTAGGCCGGCATCAAGGAGCGCAGCGACGCCGATCCGGCATGGGTTCTTGCTCAGCGTCGAATCGCTGTTTGGTGCCGGATCGGCGCTTCGCTTGATTCGGCCTACTTCGAATACCCGGAAACCCTCCTCCACTCGCCACTCGCCACTCGCTACTCGCTACTCGCTACTCGCTACTCGCTACTCGCTACTCGCTACTCGCTACTCGCTACTCGCTACTCGCTACTCGCTACTCGCCACTCGCCCGCTACTCGCTACTGCCCAGCAAACTCGAGCATAACCGCGGCCATTGATCGGGTTCCAACAGTTGGTCGCGCGCGAGGTAGTAAGCTGCACCTCCTTTGGTCGTCAACATCAGACCATCATCGATCTGGGATACCTCGATTTGATTGGCGGGCATGCGTACACCCGTTTCACCATTGTTGATGGCGACCTCGTTCGAAGTCACCCAGCCATCACAGTTCCAGACCTGTTGCGATTGTCGCTCGACAAAGGATCGCCAACGTTTTGAATTCATGGCCAATGCATAGACAACCAAAATGCCGGTGGCCCATAACGTCCACGGTTCGGAAAAGTTCAAGTAGGACGGTACCAGCAGCAGAAGAGCAATGATCACGTTCGCGGCGAGTCGCTGCTGACGCTCTTCGCCCATCACTGCGACTCCTCCTCGAAAGTGAATCGCCTCCGCCGGGGCCGCGCCGATCTGATCCCAAAGGGCGCGGTACCCTGGTCGCTGGCGCGCTTCGGGCGTTGCCGAGAGAACCGCCCAGTGATGATGCAAGCGATGCGCCGCCTCGGGATCATAGGCCTCAAACAGCCGGTCGGTCAGTGCCAGGTAGCGATCGCGATTTGGGTCCACGCCAACTCGAATCCCGCTGGCCGTGATCGTCGCGCCAAGCATGTGCGTGGGACCAAACCAATACTGGTGGATCCCATCCTCGAATCTCAGTCCGGATGAATTCAGCTCGCCACGGGCGGTGCCAAGCAGGTCTGGATTCCGCGTGAGCACACGTCGGGCCCGTACTTTCGGATTCACGAAGCGAGCCGCCAACCAGAAGGCGACGGCCATCGCGGCGCAACATCCAATCAGAGTCATCGCCACCAAGGGATCCCTCACGAAGAGGACGGTTACAACGGTCACGCTGGTGAACAAGGCGAGGCAAATCGCCAGTAGGACGACGAGCACCATGCACAACCACCATTCCCAGTTGCGCGGCAGCAGTCCGCGGTAATCGTCTTCTCCGATCGCACCGTCAAAAACCAAACGAAGATCCACAGCCGAGGTTGAATCGCTGGGATGGGTGACCTGATAGGGATTGATCGAGTTCGACATTCGTTCATCCTGTTTCCATCGACGGCTGCCATGAGCCTATCCGAAAAGCGGGAACGTGGGCCTTGATTCATGAGCCGATTGGCCTCTCCTCGCCAATCACTTGCCGGCGAATTATGATTAGGATGCTAATTATTTGTGCCCAAATTGATGGAGCCCGCGGCGGTGGTATCCGAGACGACACGAAAGGGTGGATCGCAAGCCGAGCTGCAATCCTACGATTTTGAACGAAGCGTCGGCTACTGGCTGATCCTGGCTGCCCGTGCCTACCAGAAAGCGTTCGATGTCGAACTGGCGCCCCATCGATTGACCTATCGCCAAGCTCAAGTGCTCGGGTGGCTGGTCCTCGACGGCGAACTTTCGCAGGTGGAGCTTGCCGACCGCATGATGATCGAACCCGCAACCCTGGTCGGTGTCCTGGATCGCATGCAGCGGGATGGATTGATCCACCGGACCGCCGCGCGTGGCGACCGACGAAAAAAAGTGATCCAAATCAGTGAGAACGCCGGAAAGGTTTGGGGAAACGTCACTGGATGTGCCAAACGGATCCGCGGGCGGGCGACCGAGGGCTTGAGCGATCGTCAGCTGGCCAGCTTTTTCAAGGTAGCGCGGACGATCCTCAGCAACCTGGAAGCGGGCCAGGCTGGATCCCGGTCGAAATAGAAATCCTTCCAACGTGTGAATTATGCGCCGATATCCAATCTTGATTGCCTTGCTGTTGTTCATCGTCTCCGGCAACGAATGGTTGCTTGGCCAGGGCGGGCCGACCTTGGTGGAAGTAACCGAACTGATCGAACGTGAAGTCGCCAGCGGCCAGACCTTTGTCGCCACGGTCACCCCGCCTAAACGAGCCGTCGTCGGTTCGGCGGTCGACGGCCGGGTGATTGATGTGATGGTCGAGGAGGGCGATCGCGTCGAGAAAGACCAGGCGCTGGCGCAATTGCTGACGGAAACCATCACGCTTGAACTGGAAGCGGCCGAGGCGGAATTGGAACTGAAGAGACAAGAATTGACCGAAATGGAGAATGGGTCGCTACCGACCGAGATCGAGCAGGCGAGGGCAAGAATGGAGCGGGCGCGGGTGGCGTCCGAGTTTCGGCAGAAGGATCTTGAACGACTGTCGCAGCTGATCAAACGCAATGCTGCGTCCGATTCGGAACTCGACACGGCCAATTCGATCTCGCTGGAAGCAAGAGAGGCTTACGAAGAAGCGAAAGCCGCCTATCAACTTGCGATCGACGGCCCGCGGCAAGAACGAATCGCCCAGGCCAGGGCGCAAGTGGCCATGCAGGATGCCATTGTGCGACGGTTACGAGACCAGATTCGCAAGTACACCATCATCTCGAGGTTTGCCGGTTACGTGACGGTGAAAGATACCGACCTTGGAGAATGGGTGACCAAAGGGGATCCGATCGCCGAGGTGATTGCTTTGGATGAGGTCGACCTGGTGGCCAACGTGGTCGATTCGCAAGTTCCCTACATTCGAGTGGGCGATTCCGTCCGGGTCGAAGTACCCGCATTGCCCGAGGAGGTTTTGCCGGGAAAGGTCGCCGCGGTGGTACCGCAAGCGGATGTTCGCTCGCGAACTTTTCCGGTTAAAGTTCGGGTCGCGAACAAGATTTCGGAGTCCTCCGAGCCGCTGCTCAAGGCCGGAATGTTCGCGCGCGTAACGTTGGCAACCGGGGCCAAGACTCGAGCGAAGCTGGTGCCCAAGGACGCGTTGGTGCTCGGAGGCACTCAACCCAAGATCTGGCTGATTGATCCTTCGAGTGTCTCCGCGGCCGAGGGGGGCAGGATGCAGGGCGGTGCCGTCGCCGTGTCGGTGAATCTTGGTGTGGCCGACGGCGAATTGATCCAGGTTCAAGGTGCGATCCCCGATGGAAGCCTGGTGGTTTCCAAAGGCAACGAGCGCATCGTTCCCAGTCGCACCGGTGAGCCGAGTCCAGTCGTCTGGGTCACGAGGTCCTCGGTTATCGGGAGAGCGGGCGGCAGCGAGGCGAAATCCGCAGGGGGCAGCGATGGCGCTCATTGAATTTTTTATCAAGAATCCGGCGAAAGTATCCGTTGGCGTGCTGCTGCTCGTCCTGTTTGGATGGGTGGCCCTGCGACGGATGCCAATGCAGCTGACGCCCGAAGTCCAGACCCCCACCATCACGATCGAAACTCGCTGGCCTGGCGCGAGTCCGCAGGAGGTCGAGCAGGAGATCGTGATCGAGCAAGAGGAGCAACTCAAGGGTGTCGAGGGAGTCACCAAGATGTCGTCCGAGAGCACCGATTCGGTGGGACGCATCATCTTGGAGTTCATTGTCGGCACCGAAATGCAAAAGGCCGTGGTCGATGTCATTGGTCGATTGGAACAAGTGCGCGAGTATCCAATTGATGCCGACAAGCCAGTCATCACGACTGCCAACGCCAATGATCGTCCGATTGCGTGGTTCATCCTTAGTGCGCGGCCGCCTTCTGCCGAGCGAATGAGTGAATTCGCTCGTGACAATCCGCAGCTCGCTGGAGAACTCGAAGCCATTGAGCGGCTGACGAATCCTGGGCTGGCCATGTTGCGGCTGCGGATGATGGCTGAGCAGCATCCGGAGGTCAAGCAACTGTTGCCTCCGCCCGATTTGGAAGTCAGCAAGCTGCGACGGTTTGCCGAGGACGAGATCGAATCCAAGTTCGAGCGGGTTGCCGGCGTTTCTCAGGCCAATGTGTTGGGCGGACTCGACGACGAGTTGCAGGTCATCATCGACCCCGAAAGGTTGGCAGCTCGCCAATTGACGATCACCGATGTTCGCAGCGTGCTCCGAGGTCAAAACCGGGACACCTCGGGCGGCGACTACTGGGAGGGAAAGCGTCGCTGGGTGGTGCGCACCCTTGGACAGTTCCGCTCGCCGGAGCAGGTGGAGCGTCAACTGCTTGCCGTGCGTGATGGTTTTCCCGTCTACGTCGGGGACGTCGCGGAGGTCAAGCTTGGTCACAAGAAGCCGTCGGGATTGGTTCGCCGTTTTGGTGAAGCCAGCATCGCCGTGAATGTCCTGCGTGAAACCGGCGCCAACGTGCTCGATGTGATGGAAGGCCTTCGCGCCGTGAACGCCGACTTGAACGAGGGTCTGCTGGCGAAACAAGGGCTTCGGCTGACCCAGGTTTATGACGAAACCGAGTACATTTACTCCGCCTTGGATCTGGTCCAGCAGAACATCTTCATCGGCAGCGCGCTGACCATGGTCGTGCTGATGCTGTTCTTGCATTTGGGCGCACGAACGATCTTTTTCATACCGCTGCTTGTCGCCAGCGCGATCGCGTCGCAGGTGTCGCCTTGGTTTTTCGTGGTCACGCTGGCATTGATGCTCGGCGCGGGCTTCTGGTTCGCTCGCGGTGCTCTGATCGTGGGCCTGGCAATTCCGATCAGCATTATCGGCACCTTCTTGACCCTCGGCATTCTCGGGCGATCGCTTAACGTGATCAGTTTGGCTGGGTTGGCGTTTGCGGTTGGAATGTTGGTCGACAATGCGGTGGTCGTCCTGGAAAACATCTTTCGACGGTGGGACGAAGGAGAGAGACCACTCGACGCGGCGATCAATGGAACGGTCGAGGTTTGGGGCGCGGTGCTCTCTTCCACCCTGACCACCGTTGCCGTGTTCCTGCCGATTGTCTTTGTTCAAGAGGAAGCGGGGCAACTGTTTCGAGATATCGCCTTAGCGATCAGTGCGGCGGTCGTTTTCTCGCTGGTCATCTCGATGACCTTCATCCCGATGGCATCCCGTCGTCTGCTGCGCGCCCGTGGCAAGGCGACGTCGAGCGGGACGACGAACCGGATTGCCCAATACCAACACGACCCCGGTGGAAACGGCGCGGCGCGGGACACCAAGGAAGCAAGTCGGCATCCGGAACCGGATCCGGTCGTCGACACCGAGAATGCGAACCACGCGCAGGACCATTCCGGCTCTTGGTTTCTGGTCCGTTTCGCGGAGCGAGCCTCCCAAGGCATTGTCCAATGGATTGAAGCACTGGGCGAAAGATCCATCAATTCGATTGTCGGGCTCAATCGTTGGATCCAACACGGTTTGACGCGTCGCTTGGCTTTGAGCTCGCTGCTGATCTTGACCGCAATCGGGTTAAGTTGGGCGTTGTGGCCGAAAGTGGAGTACCTTCCCACGGGGAACCGAAATCTTGTTTTCGGTATTCTGCTACCGCCACCTGGATACAATCTCGACCAATTGATGGCGATGGGCGGGCAGGTGGAAACCGCGCTGCGTCCTTACTGGGATGTCGATCCCAACAGCCCGGAGGCGGAGCAATTGGATTTTCCCGCCATTGCCGATTTCTTTTTTGTTGCACGTGGCCGCCAAATCTTCATGGGAATGCGAGCTCACGATCCCTCCCGGGTGAGCGATTTGATTCCTCTGGTTCAGAAAGTCGGTTCTCAGCTTCCCGGAACGTTTACGGTCGCCAAACAGTCGAGTCTGTTTGAGCAAGGATTGGTTGCCGGCCGCACGATCGATGTCGAAATCACCGGTCCCGAGCTGACTCGTCTCGTCGCCCTGGGTGGACAGGTCCTTGGTAAGACCATGCAGATCTTTCCAGACGCCCAGGCCAGGCCCGTTCCCAGTCTCGACTTGTCGAGTCCCGAGTTGCACATCAAACCCCAGTTGATGCAGACAGCGGAAATGGGAGTCAGCAGCACCGATCTCGGCTATACCGTTGACGCGTTAGTGGACGGGGCCTACGCCACGGACTATTTCCTCGACGGCGACAAGATTGATCTGACCATCAAGGGGGAACGACGCCTCGCCAACAGCTCCCAAGATATTCGGGCGTTGCCGATCGCCACGCCGATCGGTGAACTCGTGCCGCTGGTCGCACTGGCGGACGTCAGTTTGAGCAGCGGCCCGGAGCAGGTCAATCATCGGGAACGATTGCGAGCGATCACCATCGAGGTTTCCCCGCCGCCCGATGTGGCGCTCGAGGATGCGATGGTCCGGATCCAACAGGAGGTGGTTGGGCCGTTGCTCGATGCTGGGCTGATTCCACCGGGCTACCGAATCGACTTGGCCGGCACAGCCGACAAGCTCCGCGACACGTGGGACGCGCTCAGTTTCAATGTGTTGCTCGCCCTGCTGATTACTTACCTGTTGATGGTGGCTCTGTTTGAATCCTGGCTCTATCCGCTGGTCATTATTCTGAGTGTCCCACTGGGAGCGGTGGGCGGAATCCTTGGTCTACGGCTGCTCACTCTCTTTTATCTTCAGCCGCTCGACGTGTTGACGATGCTGGGCTTTGTGATTCTCATCGGCACGGTGGTGAACAATCCGATTTTGATTGTGCACCAGTCACTCAACCACATGCGTGAAAACCAGATGCCACCGCGGCACGCGATTCTGGAAAGCGTTCGCACGCGGATTCGACCCATCTTCATGACCACCAGCACGACGGTGTTAGGGCTTCTTCCTTTGGTGTTGTTTCCCGGGGCGGGCAGCGAACTCTATCGCGGTTTGGGGAGCGTCGTGCTAGGCGGTCTGGTCGTTTCGACGATCTTCACGCTTGTCCTGGTGCCCACGTTGTTCAGCCTGGCACTGGACGTTAAAGAGTACGTCACCGAGCGACTCCATCGATCCGGTTCGGAACGATCCGCCGGCGCGTCGGCGCCCCTGCCGGCGGCTGTCGAGTGACAATTGCCGGCGGCTTCCATCACCCTCCCGATTCTTGAGGGTCGAGCTATGAGGGGAGGGCTCTTCCGTTTCCTTCGCCGAAGGTCAACCAGCCGCAATCCGCATTGCCCCTCTCCTCGCTCACGCGTCGTGGTACGATCGAATCGCTATGGCGCAGCCAATCGCCAGGTCGGCTACAATCGAGGCCTTGCCCTTCTATCGCTCTGCATCCAGCAACGGGTTATCGATGCGCCCGCGCCACCTCCAACGCCCGCGCCACTTCCAGTTTTCCGATCGCATTTCGCGACAAGTCCAGCGATGCCTTCTCCGGTCGTATCTGCCGTGGTGCACCTTTCTGGTCGTTGCCTGCAGCGGTGGATCGCTCGGCGCGCAACAAACCTCGAAAGCTGAATCCACGAAGACGGGCACGGTCCGCGGCACCGTCGTCTATGTTTCGGACCCGAGTCGACCGTGGCGGCTTGGACGCTACTACATCCGCAATTCGCGCAGCGGTTTGATCGCCGAGACTGTCGTGGCACTGCAGGCTCGAGGCTTGAAAGGTCCCGCCGACGACCGCCCGGTGAAGACAGTCACGGTAGACCAGAAGAATTTTCAATTCGTTCCCGAAACGTCGGCGATTCAATCCGGGGATCGCGTTCGTTTTCTTAACAGCGACGACCACGCGCATAACGTAAGATCCGCCAATCCGAAACACTCCTTCAACGTAACCATGCCGGTTGCGGGAACGCACATCGAAACGTTCAAGGTGGCGACGGGAACACGGGATCCGTACTTGATTGATTGCATCTTTCATTCAGCGATGAAGGCTTGGGTCTTTGTGTTTGACCATCCGTGGTTCGCGGTCACGGGCGAGGACGGAAGTTTCGAACTCCAGTCGGTTCCTCCCGGCGAATACCGACTCGAGGTGGTTCATCCCGCGGGCGATCTGCGTCACAGCCAATCGATCCGGGTGGTCGCTGGGGAAGTTACCGAGACACCCATTCGCTTACAGCCTTCCAAGTAACGCTAATCGAGCAACGTTCGCCTTTCGTA
>JARFQX010000431.1 GCA_029287555.1 Rubripirellula sp.
CAAGCGGACGCCGACAAGCTCTGTTCATCCGCGGCAACCATCGCAATCCCGCGGAAGTCGTCCCGCGTCGATTCCTGGAAGTCATGGCGACGAGTGATTACGGATACGAAGACAGCGGCAGGCTGGAGTTGGCCGAGGACCTGGTTCGCCTCGACAATCCCTTTACTCGACGGGTGATCGTTAATCGAGTCTGGCATCATCTCTTTGGTCGCGGCATCGTTGGAACACCGGACAACCTGGGACGGATGGGTGACGAGCCGACGCATCCAGAACTACTCGACTGGCTGGCTTGTCGATTGGTCGACGACGGATGGTCGCTGAAATCTTTGATTCGACGAATCGTCAGCTCATCCGCGTGGCAACAATCTTCGCGACCGTCGGATGCCGCTTCGTCAACCGATCCGAACAATCTCTATCTGTCACATGCCAATCTCCGACGACTCGAAGCCGAGGCGATTCGAGACTCGCTGTTGTCAGCGTCAGGGAATCTTGATCGCACTCTGTTCGGCCCGCCGGTGGGCGGCGAATCCAATCGCCGAAGCCTGTACGTTTCGGTCATCCGGAACAACCTCGACCCACTGCTGCGTTCGTTCGATTTTCCGGAACCGTCGAGCGCAACGGGTCGGCGAGACGTCACCAACGTTCCCGCTCAGTCGTTAACTCTTCTTAATGATCCGCTGGTCCACCGGTGGGCCGCTTCGCTGGCAGCGTCCGTCGTACAGATGGACGCGAATGCGGAACCTGCGAATCCTGACGCCGCTTCCGGCGCCAGCGCCGACGATGCAAGGTTGACGCGACTGTTTCTCACTCTTCTGAGTCGTCCTCCCAAGCAGGATGAACTCGCACGCGCACGGACGCACTTGAAGGCAACGCGTGAATCGTTCGAGCGTCATGACCGGCAACATGCAAGGCTGAAGCAGCAGCTCGACGGCGAAGAGCAAACGATCGCAGGGATCCTCGAAGCGGCTCTCGAAACCACCCAATCTGACGAGAGGATTTCTTCTAGCACGCGTGCCCCGCGCGGCCCGGGTGCGCCCGCTCCAATCGCGAGCTGGGATTTCGAGGATGGCACGACCGATTCGGTCGCCGGTTTGGACGGCATTCCTCACGGGAACGTGAAGATCCAAGAAGGAAAGCTTGTTCTCGGCTCGGGGGCTTACCTGACCACGCCTCCGCTGGAAACAGAGCTCACCGAAAAGACGCTGGAGGCCTGGGTGCAACTCGATAACCTAGAGCAACGTGGTGGAGGCGTGCTCTCGGTGCAATCACCCGACGGCCGCGTTTTTGATGCCATCGTGTTCGGGGAGATCCAACCGAGGCACTGGCTCGCCGGTAGCGACTTCCACCAACGAACCGAGCGACTCGGCGGCGATTCCGAAGACCAGGCAATCGACCAACCTGTGCACCTGGCGATCTGCTATCACGGCGATGGGCAGATCGTCGCCTATCGCAACGGCGCGCGGTACGGCAAAGCGTATCGAACCTCGCCACCGGTTCGTTTCGACAACGCAATCGTCAGCTTCGGGTTGCGGCATTTGCCTGCCGGTGGGAACCGACTTTTGAGTGGTAAAATCGACTATGCCGCGATCTACGACCGTGCCCTCACGGCCGATGAAGTCGCCGCCTCCTTTCAACGCGGGGGAGGGCGACCGGCGAGGAAACAGTTGGTAGCCGTGATGACTCCGCGACAACGACAGCGATTGGCCGATGCGGAGGCTGCACGAGACCAACTTCGAAATCAACTCCATTCGTTGGGCCCCGCTGGAGAACCTCGTGAGCTTGCTGTGTGGACCGAGATGTCACGAGCCCTGATGCTGCTAAAGGAGTTCATCTATGTCCGCTGAATCGAAACGCAAGCTTCTCTCGCGACGCGATTGGCTGCGCACCAGCTCGACCGGTTTCGGCAGCGTGGCGTTGTCGGGACTGCTTGCAGATCGCTCGTGCGCCGCCCAAGGCGGATTGCATCATCCCGCCAAGGCAAAGCACGTGATCTTCTGCTACATGTCGGGCGGCGTTTCTCAGGTCGACTCGTTTGATCCCAAGCCAAAGCTCGCCGAATTGCATGGCAAGCCGATGCCGGTGGCCGTCCAGCGCACGCAGTTCAACAACAACGGCAATGTGATGGCCAGCCCGTTCACCTTCGATCACTATGGTGAGAGCGGGATGCCGATTAGCAGCATGTTCCCGGAACTAGGAACGGTCGCCGACGAGTTGGCCGTGATCCGTTCGATGACATCGCCAGTCAATGAACATGCGCAGGGCAACTTTTTCATTCACAGCGGCTTTCCGTTCATGGGTCATCCGTCGGCCGGGGCCTGGTGCAGTTACGGTCTGGGTAATGAAAGCGATGACCTTCCCGCGTTTGTCGTGCTTCAGAGCGGGTCAGCCGTCCCACCGCACGGCGGTGTCGCACTTTACAGCAACGGGTTTCTTCCCGCCCAGCATCAAGGATCGATCTTGAAGGCAGATCGCAAACAAGCGATTCGCAACCTCCGCAGCGATGATCCGCTCGCCGACCAACGCCGCCGCCTCGACTTTGCCAGCCAACTCGACCACATGTTTCTGGACTCTTCAGGCGGGGACCCGCAGGTGGAAGCCGCGATTGCAAACTTCGAAACCGCTTTTCGCATGCAGACCTCGGTTCCCGAGTTGTGCGACATCTCGGGGGAGTCTGCCCTGACTCGACAGATGTATGGAGTTGACTCCGACGACGAGGTGATGGCTGCCTACGGTCGACAGTGTCTGCTGGCCCGTCGATTGGTACAGCGGGGCGTACGGTTCATTGAACTGAGCTGTCTGACTCGAGGCATTGGCGCCGGTAACGGGCCGAATCCTTGGGACCAACACAGCAAGCTCGAGGACGGACATCGTGCGATGGCCAAACAGGTCGACCAACCGATCGCGGCTCTGATCAAGGATCTCAAACGCTGTGGACTGCTCGACGAAACCTTGATCGTGTGGGCGGGAGAATTCGGTCGCACGCCGTTTTCTCAGGGTAGCGACGGGCGAGATCACAATCCGTTCGGGTTCAGCGTCTGGTTGTGCGGCGGCGGCGTCCGCGGCGGGACCATTCATGGCCAAACCGACGAACTTGGCTACTACGCGGTCGAGAATCGATGTGAGATTTACGACATGTGGGCGACTGTCCTCCACCTGCTAGGCATCGACCACGAAAGATTGACTCATCGGCACGGCGGCCGTGATTTCCGGCTCACCGACGTCCACGGCAACGTGATTCGAGAGATCCTAAGCTAGTGCTTTGTCAGAACTCAAAAATGGGGTTGAACCGGGGTTGGGAAAAGGGGTCAGACACCAAAAGCCGGAACGGGCCTTCGGGTGCTTCGCACTTTTGGTGTCTGACCCCTTTTCCCGGCCACCCAAAATCCAAGGTTTGACAAAGCACTAGTCGTTCCTGGAGGTTCAGGAACTGGGATTCAACCCTAGCCCCTTTCATCCCTTCCTCTCCGCATTCGTAAGACTTTCGATGATGTTGCGAGTTCTCATCTCGGCATTGGTGCTGCTTCCTTCCGTTGTGATCGCCCAGACACAACCCGATTTATCGCGAGCCGGTAATGAAAAGGTTGCCGAGATCATGCGCAGCTTCGGCGGCCGCGGTGTGATGGCGGATGACTCGGCGCCAACGTCGGCCACCGAGGCGGTCAAGCAATTCCACGTGCGAGACGGCTTTCAAATTGAACTGGTCGCCTCGGAACCTGCGGTCGCCCAACCGCTCTTCCTTTCCTGGGACTCGCGTGGACGAATGTGGGTGGTCCAATACCGCCAATATCAATACCCAGCGGGCCTAAAAGTCATTCGTTACGACCAACACTTGCGGGCCGTGTTTGATAAGGTTCCCGACCCGCCGCCCCACGGTGTCCGGGGAGCCGACAAGATCACCGTACACGAAGACCGTGATGGCGACGGTCTTTACGATTCACACAAAGAGGTGATCACTGGACTGAACATCGCCACGGCCGTGCAAGTTGGCAACGGATCCATTTGGGTTTTGAATCCGCCGTACCTGCTTCGTTACCCCGACGAAAACCGCGATGACGTGCCCGACGGAGATCCCGAAGTCCATCTGAGTGGTTTCGGATTGCAAGATACGCATTCGGTTGCCAACAGTCTGCTGTGGGGACCCGATGGTTGGCTCTACGGGGCCAACGGTAGCACCACCGTCGGTGACGTTAGCTCCGAGGTCACCAAGGGAGTACGTTTCCAAGGCCAATGCATTTGGCGCTACGATCCGAAATCGAAAGTCTTTGAGATCTATGCCGAGGGCGGCGGCAATACCTTCAGCTTGGACATCGATGCCAAGGGACGGGTCTTCAGCGGAACCAACGGCGGCAACACGCGAGGCTGGTACTATCCCCAGGGAAGCTACTCGGCGAAGAACTGGGGAAAACATGGTCCGCTGACGAACCCGTTCGCCTTCGGTTTCTTTCCACCGATGAAGTTCGAAGGTGACGGACGTCGCTTTCCGCAAGCCTTTTGTATTTACGAGGGCGGTCTCTACCCGGGTCAATTTGACGGTTCGATCATCGCACCCAATGCACTGCACAATCTCGTTTGGAATAGCCGTCGTCTTGCCGATGGTTCCACCTACCGAACCATTGATGATGAAAACCTGGTCGAGAGTCCGGACCGATGGTTTCGCCCTGTCTACTGCGGTGTTGGCCCCGATGGTGCAACCTATCTCGCCGATTGGTACGACACTCGTCTGAGCCACGTCAGCCCGATCGACGATTGGCACAAAGAAAGTGGACGCGTCTACCGGATCGTGCCAACGGGATCGTCACCCAGTTACGCGTTCGCGGACCTGCACGAGTTGGCGAGCGGGAATCTGATTGACTTGTTGGACCATCCCAACAAGTGGGTCCGAGTGCGGGCGGCACTGGAACTGGGTTGGCGCGGCGATCGATCAGTCCTCGAAACATTGAAACAGCGTGTTGGTGACGGCTCGCTCGAATCTCTGTGGGCGATTCACGGCATGGACGAACTTTCCGGTGCGCTGGCCGATCGGTGGCTCAGCCATCCCGATGCCGACATTCGCCGTTGGGTCGTGCGTCTGCTGGGGGACCGCCGCGAAGGTCGTCCCGGCTTGGCCGAGCTTGCCGCCGGTGAAACGAACGTTCAAGTGCGAAGCCAACTCGCTTCGACCGCCAAGCGACTGGCCACCGGTGACGCTCTGCCCATCCTTGAAAACCTGCTGCGTCACGATGAAGACGCCAACGATCCGCACCTGCCCCTGTTGATTTGGTGGGCCCTCGAAGAACATTGCGAAGACTGGGACTCAATCGCGCAACTTCTTTCGGATCAAACGTTATGGAAGACTCCGATTTTCCAAACGCACCTAACCAGTCGGCTGATGCAGCGCTTCGCCGTCTCAGCCACTCCAGACGATTTGGAACACTGCGCCTGGCTCCTCGAAGCGGCGCCCGACGGTAACGCTCGACACGAACTGATGATTGGGATGAATCGAGCGTTCCAGGGACGGTCCCTGCCACCGCTGCCGGTATCACTGAGCTCGGCACTCGAGGACTACCAAACGACGCTCGGCGATTCGGGACTCATCCTCGGAATTCGCCAAGGCATCGATGAGTCCATTGAACAGTCTCAGCAGCTTCTCAAAAACCGATCGGGCGATCTGGGGCTGCAACTCGAGGTCGCGAAAGTGCTTGGCGAAGTCAAGGTGCCGCAGGCGGTTTCCACGCTGACCTCGCTGGCAACCGGACGCGCGACCGAGGAACCCGCCCTGCAGCGAGTGGCGATCAAGTCACTGAGCCAATACGACGAGGATTCGATCCCACGAGCGCTTGTGTCCGCGTTCGGCAGCCGAATCTCAGCCGAACACGGACTTCGATCGACGGCCTGTCGCACGCTGGCCACTCGGCGTCACTGGGCCAAAGTGTTGCTGGAAGAAATCAACGCTTGGCGAGTAAGACCCGAACACGTGCCTCCGGACGTGGTGCAACAACTGCGAACGTACGAAGGTCCCGACCTGCTTGCGGCGGTCGAGCAAGCTTTTGGCAAGACAATCGACTCGGCACCCGAGAAACTCGCCGAAGCCACTCGGCTTCGGAACTTGCTGACACAAGGAGAGGGTGATGTGGATCGCGGGAAGCAACTGTTCGCCACCAAGTGCGGCAATTGCCATCAGCTCTTTGGCGAAGGCAAGAAGGTTGGTCCGCCACTGGACGGTTACGAACGAGGCAACCTGAACTTTTGGCTCAACGCAATCGTTGACCCCAGTTTGGAAATCCGTGAAGGCTTTCAGTCGTACCAGATCCTCATGTCCGACGGTCGCTCTCTCAACGGGATGATCGCGGCCCAAGACGACGCGACGGTCACCCTGAGAAACGCCGAAAATCAATTGACGGTGGTCAGCCGCGATGAAATCGAGCTTCTGCGAGCGATGCCGACCTCACTGATGCCCGCCGATGTCCTTCGCGAAATGAATGACCAGCAACTTCGCGACCTGTTCGCCTACCTTTCCTTGGGAACCAAGTAATGAGCGATTGCCCGAAACCCACCCATGATCGGCGTCGTTTTCTCACCGCCGCGTCGAGTTCGTTTGCTGCGGCCGCGTTGACATGCCCCATCCCGGTCAAGGCCGAGCAAGAGGTGACGAAGAAGGGAAACAAGGTCTGCGTGTTCACGAAACCATTCAATTCCCTTTCCTTTGATGAGTTAGCCGATCGGATGGCGGAACTAGGTGTCGATGGCATCGAGGCGCCGATTCGCGTCGGCGGCCACGTCGAACCGAAAGCGGTCGAGGATCGACTTCCGGCGTTGCACGAAGCGTTGGAGAAGCGAGGTCTTAAAATCACCGTGATGGCGACAGACGTCAACGACCCGGACGATCCGCTGACTCGGCGGTTGCTACGCACGGCCGCAACGCTCGGCATCGAACGCTACCGCATGAAGTACTTCAAGTACGACCTCAAAAAGAGCGTCGTGGAACAGATTCAATCGTGGCGCCCC
>JARFQX010001025.1 GCA_029287555.1 Rubripirellula sp.
ACGTTCGAAGTCGCTTCGATCGCTCGAACGCTGGCGAGAACCTTGCGGCTTAACGAAGACCTGACCGAAGCCTTGGCCTTGATGCACGACGTCGGGCATCCTCCCTACGGACACTGCGGCGAGGATGTGTTGGGCGAGTGCATGCAAGACGTGGGTGGTTTTTCCCACAACGGCTTCGCGCTGGTGATCGTCCAACAACTCGAGCAGCGGTATCCACAAATCAATGGGTTGAATCTCTCCTACGAAACGCAGGCCGGACAAGACGTCCGGGCCCATAAAGCTGAGGCATCGCGGGGACGCTCGCCGATGCTTGAAGTCCAGATTGTCGACGCGGCGGACTCCATTGCCTACGATGCGCACGACGTGGATGACGCGCTGCAGATGGGATTGCTGTCGATCGATGAGTTGGCGCAATTGGCTGTCGTCCGGCGGGCCTTGGACCAGATTCGTGCTCGGCGCGGTATCCTTCCCACCCAGCAGTTGCGGCAATCGCTCGTCCACGAGTTGATCGACCTGCAGGTCAGCGACTTGTTGCGTGTTGCCATCGAACGATTACGCAGCGTCGAGGGCCGGAGCACCGAAGAGGTCAGCGACGCGGGCTTGCGTTTAACGCATAGCGACGCGCTTGCCGAAGAACGTACCGAACTGGAATCGTTCCTGTTTGATGCCGTCTATCGCCATGAGCGTTTAATGGCGGTGCGAGCCGCCGCGGCCCTGCGGCTGCGGACGCTGTTTGAGAAGCTGAACGAAACCCCCGAAAGAATGCCCTTGAGGTTTCGACAAAGGGCGAAGGAGTTGCCGATTCAAATGGCTGTGGGCGAGTACCTCGCGGGCATGACCGATGCGTTCTGCGACCAGCAGTATCGTCAAATCACCGAAACTCCGGTTGGCCCGCTGGCCGATTGGTAACCCTTGGCGGATGCCGCCGGTCGCATTGCTTCCTCCGCAGGTCTCTCGCTCATCGATACTGCTCGTGGCAGGCATCGCAGCGTTGTCGAATCGCCGATGCGCCTTGACGAATCGCGTCAACATCCATCCGTTCGAGCCCAACCGTCACCCCTTTCGCAGCCTCGGTCATCGAGCGACTCAGCGACGCGTAATCCTCGTCGTCCGCCTCGTCCATTCCTTCCTGGACCAGAACCTCGCCAAGCATGGCGACTAACTCGGAATTGCGTTGGATCAAATCCGGTTGTTTCCGGACCGAAGCCTCATTGCGAGTCGCATCTTCCAGGGAATCGATCAATTGTTCCAGGTATTCCATCAGTGGGGACCGATCCGCAATCGAGGACCAGTCGTTCGCTTCAGGTGCTTCGCGTGCTGAAATCCCACTGCCGGAGACAAGATCCTGGAGATCCGCCTTTCGCAACTTTGCCTCGTTATAAACCTGTGTCGAACCCGCCTTGCAGTTAAACGCGGTGCGGGCAACCAGATCTCGAGCCGCAGCGGCTTGATCCTTCCACCGCACCTCACCACCGTGCTCGGAGATCACCGCGAATAGGGTGGCCAAGATCGTCAGGTCCAACCTCGCATCTTGGTAGCCCCCGCTGTTGAAGGCGGCCGGAACGGTTACGACCGAGTCGAAGTGCAAACGCACGCGTTTGACTTCATCTTCGATCGACACCGGACTGATCAAGTCAGACCACGGGTCATCGACGGCCGCCTGAGCGTTCGCTGAACCAGCCGAATTCCCCCGCGCCGCCATCACCGCTTTGGCCTGTGCCGACGCGCGGATGCTGGCGATGCTAGGCCGCTCACCCGGAAACGCCTGCTCGAGATCTTCAAAGAAGATGCCCTGAAGTTGACCGGGATTGAATTTCGGCGGCCGCGCCCGACGTTCGTCCGCCGCAACCTCAACGACGATCGCGCCGATCACCAACAAGAATACGAGTCGGATCACGCAACACGCCTCTCTCAACTTCGATCTCAACTTCGATCTCCTACCTGGCTGAACGACGCCACGTTGACATGAAAACACCCGTTCCGTGCCGTTCCCTTATCTTACTCGTACTCGTACTCTTACTCTTACTCGTACTCGAAACCAGTCTAGCTCAACGCAGGCCGCGGCACCACGATCAACCTTCCCGTGCAACCGTCACGAAGGAAGGTTCGGGCATCTCCTCCGTTTGCCGATCCTCGGCGTCGCGTTCCGAGAGTTCGTGATTCAGGATCTCCAATAGAGTCTGCAGAAAGACGACGACCATCGGTCCGACCAGGATGCCGATCGGGCCGAACACCTGGACCCCCCCGAGAACACTCAGCAGCGCGAACAGCGGGTGCATCGTGGACCGACCGTGCAGGACGTACATCTTGATGACATTGTCAATCGACGAAACCACGGCCGCGCCGTAGATCGCCAGAAAGACTGCCGCCGACCACCGTTGTTCGACTGCACCCAGATAGATCGCGCAGGGCACCCAAACCGAAGCGGCACCGAGGAAGGGGACCAGCGCCATCAAGCTGGTAACCAGAAAGAGAAAAATGACCGAACTGAATCCGAGAAAATAGAAAGCAACCGCAGCGAGGAAGCCCTGCACCAGCGCGCTGGCGACACTGGCCACCACCACCGCTCGACTCGTCCGGTCAAACTCATGGAGCAGCCGTTCTTCATAGCGATCGTCCAAAGGACTCAAC
>JARFQX010000063.1 GCA_029287555.1 Rubripirellula sp.
CTGGGGCAACTCGCGGCCAATCGCATCGATCACGTCGCCGGCCCGCGCCGGCTCATCCAAGTTGATCCGAATCGAATCGCTCTCAGCCGCCTCTCGTGCGGCAGCAAACAGAAGCACGTCAAGCTGCATCAACGTCGAATCCTCTGGAAGGCTCGGTGCAAACAATGGTCAGTCACGGTGGGATGAAATGGAGTCGCCGAGCACCCCTGCGGAAGCGGCCGTCGAAATGCTATCCGCCGAGTTCCTTTTCCACCCTTGGCATCCTTCCATAAGCATACGCCAACAGCTTCAAGGGGTGGAGTGTCTTGCGATCACAGCCGTGTTCAATTTGCATTTTGCAGGCGCTGCACTCGGTTGTCGCAATCGAAACCCGAGCCGACCGCATGGCGGAGATCAACGGCCATCCGATTCTCAAGCTGTTTCGATAATTCTTGCGTTGCAGCCCCCAGGTACCCGCCATGCCGGTGCACCCCGCTTCGATCCGTTCCACTTCCAACCCCGGAATCAACGAGAGCAAATTGGGACCAGAGGAGGCCGGATCGAGGACGCGAACATGACAGGGCTGGTGGTAGGCAATCCGATAAGGCGTCGCGTCAAACTCCAAATCGAGGCGATCTTCCTGGTGCAGGCGCCAAAAGTATTCACACGCCTCGTAGGAATGCTCGGCGACCAGGTGCGCGTCCTCGTCATCGAGCAGATTGGGGTACTCATGTTTGAGACAGAGCACCGCGGCCGGCTCGGTGGCGATCACCGAGTAACCTTGCCGAACCACGTCAGCCAGCAGCCGCACATTCTTGCGGGCGATCTTCCTGGCGCCGCGCAGGTCGCCGGACGTCAGTCTGGCCATCCCGCTGGTCGCCTGGGAAGTGGGAACGTACAGGCCGATGCTGTTTTGCTGAAGCACTTCGGCCAAAGCACGCCCGATGTCGGGGTCGAAGTAATTGGCGTAGACATCGACAAAGTAAGCGACTTTCAGGCCACCGTGTGGCTGTGGTCGTGTCCATCGTCGGCCCGAGGCATAGCGCACAAACGTCTCGGGCACGACCGCGGGCAACGGACGCGCCGCGGAGAGCCCGAGCAGCCGTTCGCCCAGCCAACGCGAGAACCGACGACGTGTCAGTTGGTTTGACAGCCAGGGAATTCTTGACATCACCGCGGCGACCGTATCAATACGCCCCATCAGAGCGTCGGAGAGGGGCATTCCGTTGGTCGCGACGTACTGCGCCTTGAGTTCTCCGACGATCTTTGGAATGTCGACTGAAGCGGGACACTCGAGTCGACACTGGTGACAATTGAAACAAAGGTCGGCGATCGCCTTGGCACGATCAACGGTCAGGTCGTCGACACTCAGTTGGCCGCTGAGCACACCGCGCAAAAGGTTTGCCTTGGCGCGGGGACTCGCTTCCTCGCGCGCCGTGGCACGAAAGACGGGACATTGCCGTTCGCTCGGGGAGGTCGTTCGGCAACGGGCGCAGCCGTTGCAGCCGCGTGTGACTTCCGTGATCATCCCGCCGGCGGGCCAATGCTGGAGCACCTGCAACTGCGGCACCGACTTGCCTTCGCTACGTGCCGCCAACACCGTCCGGGAGTCCGCTTCCACCAGCACACGATTGTCGGCAGCGATTTCAATCGTCTGAACCGCAGGCCTCAAGTTCTCGTTGGGCTTTTGAAGTTCGGATCCGAACAACTTGCCCGGGTTGAGCCGGTGCTGGGGATCAAACAGCCGCTTGACTTGCCCCATCGCCTGCCACAGGTCACCGAATTGACGAGGTAGCAAATAAGAACGACTTAGGCCAGCGGGATGCTCGACACTGATTTCGCCACCATGTTGCCAAACGACTTCCGCGATCTGCTCGCTCAGCACTTGTAGTCGAGCGCGGTCTTCGAACTTTCCGAGGTTCAGAAACGGACGAATGTTCAGTTGGCCATGACCGACGTGAGCAAACACCGTGGCCGTCGATTCGTTTGCCTTCAACGTGTCTTGAATCGCCGTTAGCAGATCGGGCAGGTTCTCGCGCGGCACGCAAAGGTCCTCAACAAAGGGAACGGGTGTTTCATTCCCTTTGACTCGATACAAGCGAGGAATCACTCGGCGCGACAGGGCCCAGTACATGTCCCGTTCTTCCCGACGGACCGTGTCGATCGTTGCGAAGGCGCCGTCATGCCCGCCCGAGAGGTCTTCGCGAATGATGGAGAGCCGGTCGTAGAGGTCACCTAGCGATTCCCCTTGAATCTCCAACAGCAGCATTGCTTCAGCTTCACGCGGCAAGACATCGTCAAACTCGACGCTCGTGTCCCGCGCGATCTGCAGGAGCCGCCGGTCCATCAGGTCGCAGGCAACCAACCCATGCCGGAGCGCCGCGACACCGCAGCGGGCGGCGGACTCGAGACGATGAAAGAACAGCAACACAACGCCGCGATGTGCGTGAATCGCCTCGGTTCGGACCGTAGCGTCAACGACAATACCGAGTGTCCCTTGCGTCCCGACCATGAATTTGGCCAGGTCGACCACGCCCGAATCGTGCACGACATCGTCGAAACGATAACCACCACGCGACTTGGGCGCCTCCGATCTCGCCTCGAT
>JARFQX010000249.1 GCA_029287555.1 Rubripirellula sp.
TAGCATTCCTTCAACGCCCGCATGCACCATGCCCCACATCGAATTCACCTCCCAACTCGCTCAGCATGTTGAATGCCCGCCCGGTCAAGACATCGACGCTGCCACGCTCCGCGAGGCGCTCGATAACCTGTTTGAACAGTATCCTCGGCTACGCGACTACGTGCTTGACGAGGCGGGCGTGATTCGGCAACACATCGCGGTGTTCATTGACGGTGAAATGCTCCGTCAGCGCGCGTCGCTCGATGTGCCGCTTTCTGACCGTAGCGAGGTATTTGTCATGCAGGCGCTCTCGGGCGGTTAAAGGTCGCTTCCGCCCCTGAGAAGAAACTCATCGCGGTTTTCACTTCGTGGCTGACCCCGCGCGTCGCATGAAGTACGATTCATGACGATGGCGTTGGTCAGGTAGCAAATGGCCGCCTTGCGCGGACGGTTGGTCAGCAGGTTCTCGGAGTTGTCCTACGATTCATGACGACCAACCGGTCATCCCTTCGAGCAGGCTCCCGTTTGGGAAAGTACCGCCTGGAACGCCGGATCGGAAGCGGTGGATTCGCCAACGTCTACGCGGCGACCGATACGCTGCTTGGAATCAAGGTAGCACTGAAGATTCCTCTCCCCACCTACGTTTCCCCCGAGCTGTTGGAGGAATTCCGCCGCGAAGCCCGTCTGACGATGAAGTTGGATCATCCCAATATCTTGCCGATTCGTGATGCGTCGTTCATCGATGGACACTTCGTGATCGTCACGCCGCTGGCCGAGAGGACCTTGGAGGATCGACTGAAGAAGCGGATCGCCTTCGAAACCGCATTCGACATCATCGAGCAGCTCCTCGAGGCGGTGGCACACGCGCACGAACACGGCGTGATTCACTGTGACATCAAACCGGAGAACGTGCTGATGTTTCCAGGAAACCACATTCGCCTGGCTGACTTCGGCATCGCCAAGGCGGCGCAGAAGACCATCAGCGGATCGGGCACCGGAACGGTTGGTTACATGGCCCCCGAACAGGCGATGGGCAAGCCCTCGGCGAAGTCCGATGTTTTCTCAATCGGGCTGCTGGCTCACCGCATGTTCTCCGGGAAATGGGCCGAATATCCTTTCCGCTGGCCCTTGCCGGGGGCTGCTCAGCTGCGTCGACGGGCCCATCCTGATTTAATCGCGATTATCCGCAAATCGCTTTCAATCAATCCTCCGCAAAGGTTCCGTGATGCATCCCAGATGCTTCAGCAATGGAAGAAAACGCGTTTGAAAGCAATTCGGTACGCGAAGCGTCGGCGGTCGGAAAGCTAAAATGAATTGTTGATCGCCCCGAAGGAATGCCAGCACGGGAAATGGAAATGGCAACGACCACAGGTCAGGAACAGCGAAAACTTTTCATTGAGACGGACATGGGCTCACCACAGCTCCTGTCGTTTGCCGTTGGAAACGTGGCTGCGCTCTGTCGGCGTTGTCCGGAAAAAATTGAACCAAACGATGATAGCGCTGCGGTCGTCGAAACCGCTTCCGGGGCGATTGTATTGGTTGTAGCCGATGGAGTCGGCGGTGGTCCGATGGGTCACAAGGCGTCGGCCATTGCGGTGCAAGAGGTGTCCGAGAGCGTCATCGCCTCGACTTCGGCCGGTGACCTTCGGCCCGCGATTCTTGATGGCATCGAGCAGGCTAATCGCGAAATCCTTGATCTGGGTGTCGGTGCGGCGACTACCTTGGCGGTTGTCGAAATCCAATCCGGCGCGGCGCGAGCCTACCAGGTAGGCGATTCGATGACCTTGATCGTGGGTCAGCGTGGAGCCTTGAAATGGAAATCAACGGCCCATTCGCCCGTTGGCTATGCGGTCGAGTCAGGGATGCTCGACGAGTTCGATGCGATGCATCATGACGATCGGCACATCGTCTCCAATTTGGTCGGCTGCCGAAACATGCGAATCGAGGTGGGACCCAGCCGGCTCTTGGCCGCACGCGACTCGGTGATCGTTGGCAGCGACGGCTTGTTCGATAACCTGCACCTCGAGGAAGTCGTGCGGTTCGCCAAGAGTGGCAAGTTAGTCGACCGCGTCGAGCGTTTGGCCGATCAAGCGACCGTGCGCATGATCGGCAATGAGAGTGATGTGCCAGGCAAGCCGGATGACTTGACGATCCTGATCTACTCCCGCTAAGACGCCTCTCAGCACTTCAGCAAACCAGCAGCCGATTCGCTTCAGCCGGACGCTACGCCAATGCCGCGGTGACGACAGCCCGCGACTTCTTCAAACCCTCCGTTGCCACGTCCAACGCGTCCCGTTGCCAGTAATCGGGATTGAACAGTTCAAGCGAGAAGGTACCCCGGAAGCCGTGGTCAATCAGTTGTCGGATGATCTTGGGAAGCGGACAGACTCCGTCCCCAGGAAAGACACGGTCTTTATCCGAAATCGATTCCCGCGGAGGATCGGCCGGATAGTCATTGATGTGAAAGCAGTGCATGCGTGATGCCTCAATCATCCCAAGCGATGCAAAGTCATTGCCGCCTTTGTAAATGTGATAGAAGTCTGGCAGCACGCATGCATCGGGGTGGGCGGCCGCCGTGGAGACATACGCCAATTCGCTCAACTTGCTTAAGGTCGGAGAAAAGCCCCAAAGTTCCAATTGTGGTACAACACCAAGTTCGGCCCCCACTTCCAAAAGGGCACGATATCGATCGGCAATCACCGGTAGCGGCGGCGGCGTACTGTCCCCGCGATGGGCTCCCACCGGAGGCGCGGCAACTCGAGTACCACCGATTGCCTTCACGATCGACATCTCTTGGCGAGCCGTCTCCAAACCGGCTGACCGCTCATCGTCTCCGTCGACAATCCAGTTGGCAAAACCGATTGCGCTATCGACGGTCAAGCCGGAATCCGCAATCCGTTTCTTTAAGTCGTCAAGAGAACCGCCTGCCTCGACGTAGCTCTGCACATCGCGAATCCAAGGCTCGATGCCGTCGTACCCGGCTTTGGCGACAACATCGACCTGTTGCTCGATCGACAGCTTCTGACCGCGGATCGTGCTGGTGTTCAAAGCAAATCGAACCGGCAAGCGATCGGCGGATCCTTCGGCGGCTTGGGACTGCGTCTGGGGAAGCGAAGCGGCGGCGGTCATGGCGGTGGCTGCGACAAGGAGGTCTCGACGATCGATCATTGCAGTGAAAGCTGGGCACGCGAAGGCGGATGACGGGCAAGGCGGGAACGAGCAGTCGGGGAACCTGGGACTTCAAGGTGCCAAAGCCAGACCCGCAAACAGCCGAAATTGCGACTCAAAAGGGTACCAGGAAATCGGCCGTGATGTGGGAGAAGTCGGAAGGGTCGCCCGAGTGGAATTCAGCGACGACGGCTGGCCATCCGGAGCGACTGATCGGCCGCCTCGCCGAAGACTCTTCGAAATTCAGCCCGGGCAAGCTCGCGTAGCTTCCCATCCAAGACGCCAATTGCCATCTGATAAGTCGCGAAGGATTCCGACTTGTTGCCCTCCCGGTACTGTCTTCGCGCGAAGCGCACGAGCGATTTGCCCTCTTCGACCGGATCGATCCGCCGCCGGCTCCTCAACGTCCCGTCGGCAT
>JARFQX010000252.1 GCA_029287555.1 Rubripirellula sp.
CCGGACCCGCGAGCCTCATCCGGCGACGCCAGCAGCGAAACACAGAAACGCCGGCAAAACCGCCGCAATCAACGAATCCGTGACATCCCAAACGCCACCCAATCCCGGCAGCCATTTGCCACTGTCTTTGGCCGAACATTCACGTTTGACCAGAGATTCTGCCAAGTCTCCAACAATTCCACTGACCGCCAGAAGCGGCCCCAAAACCACAGACCCCCAGACCGGGTGGCTAAGCAGGCCAATTGACGGCGTGGCAAGCGGCGGATTTCCCGTGCCCTGGACCGCCGGAAAAAGCCAGCGAAGGCAAATGAATGCAACTATCGTCGCGGTGACGATTCCTCCCGCCGCTCCCTCCCAGGTCTTCCCGGGGCTCAACCGCGGAATCAACTTGTTCCGTCCGATCGATTTGCCCGTGAAATAGGCTCCCGCATCAGCCGACTTGGTCACGGCGATCGTCGTCAACAGGGCCGCCAAACCCCAGTTGCCGCTACCCAAGTCTCGCAACGCCACCAGCAGCGCCATCGCCAGCCCGACGTACTGCGACACGAAAACGCCGTGGACGGTTCGCTCGAGCGCGCCCGGTGGACCCTTGCCGTAGGTTCTCATCTCATTCTTGAGGATCACAAACATGCCCGTGATGCTTCCCAGCACGATCCAGCCCAAGCGTCCAACCGGACAGTTAGCCGGATAAATCGAACCGAAGGCTTCCCAGATCAGCGGAACGCAAGCCGAGAGTGTGACTAGAGCGGTGGCCGACAGTGTCGCCGCCCGACTGACAGCACGGCCGCTGTTGAGCAGCAAACCGGTCGCGTCGAAGGCGGTCCCGAGTGAAAAGAACATCAGCAGAGGCAGCAGCCAAAGACCTTCGCCTCCTGGGATGGAGTGATTTCCATCCAGGTAGAGGAGCAGCGCGACGATCACAATCAAGATCGCCGCGGTGCGGAGTCGATCCTTTAGCACGCTCTTGACCCTCTCGTTAATCGCGATCGTTGCCCGGTTCCCACGCCTTGCCGTCCGACGAGCCAAGCAGCCACAGCGAGAGCCCGAGCGAGACCGTCGGTTGCCTGATCGCGTCGGGTCACTCGATCACACTCATTCATTGACATTCAATCCGCCGAATCTTCGCTGCCGTGAACTGAAGTCTCGAATGGCGCCGAAAAAATCATCGCGAGTGAATTCTGGCCAGCATTTCTCGGTGATCCATAACTCCGCGTAACTCAGTTGCCAGAGCAGAAAGTTACTCACTCGCATGTCGCCGCCTGTTCGGATCATTAAGTCGACTTCGGGAAGGCCAGCGGTGTAGAGGCGCTCGTCGATCGTCTGTTCGTTGATTTCGTGTAGTCCCAACGTTCCAGAGGTGACTTCGGTGGCAACTTGGCGAACCACTCTCGTGATCTCGTCCCGCCCGCCGTAATCAATCGCCAGAACCAACCGCGTGCCCGAATTTGCCGCCGACATGTCGATCGTGCGTTTCATTTCATCCAAGACACTCGCAGGCAGGCGATCGCGTCGCCCAATGACTTGCAGCCGAAGCCCCTGGTCCATGATCGTTCGTCGCTCTTCGATCAAGTACTGCTCGAGCAGGTGCATCAGGAAATCGAGTTCCTGCTGAGGTCGTTTCCAGTTCTCGCTGGAAAGACAGTAGAGCGTGACGGCCTCGATGCCAATCTCGGTGGAAGTCTCACTGATCATGCGGACCGTTTGGACGCCGTGACGATGCCCCTCGATGCGCGGCAGCCCACGACTCTGCGCCCAGCGACCGTTGCCATCCATGATGATCGCGATGTGGCGAGGTCGATCCGCCGACGGAACGTCGGGCAGCGGATCAGGTTCGACAACGTTCTGACCCCGGTTGGTCATGGTCACGCCAGGGGCTCCAGGGCAAGTTCCGAAGCTGCATCGGTAAAGATCGTTTGGGCGCGATCGGGACCAACCGAAAGCACACCCACGGGAATCCCAACCAATTCCTCGATGCGGCGAACGTAAGCCAAAGCACCGGCGGGAAAATCACCAACGGTGCGAACATCATCCACCGGCGAGTTCCAGCCGGCGATCGTTTCATAAACCGGTTTGCAGCGACGGAGCTCTTCGGCATGACAGGGAAACCGCTCGAGCCGGTGTCCGTCCAACTCGTAAGCGACACAGACCTTTAGTTCGTCAAAGTGACTCAGCACATCCATCATCATCAAGGCCAATCGTGTCACCCCGCTGAGCCTCGCCGTATAGCGCACGGCCACCGCGTCAAACCATCCACAACGCCTCGGACGTCCGGTGGTGGTGCCAAACTCGTTGCCCAACTTGCGGATCCGATCCCCGGTCGCATCCTCCAATTCCGTCGGAAACGGACCACCACCGACCCGCGTGCTGTACGCTTTGCAGACTCCGAGCACCTGGTGGATCCATCGGGGTGGGACGCCGGCACCGGCACAAACCCCAACGCCGCTGCTGTTGCTGCTGGTTACGAAGGGAAACGTGCCGTGATCAATATCGAGAAGTGCGCCTTGCGCGCCCTCGAAGAGTATCTTGCTATCGCCTTCGCAGGCATCAAGCAACAACTCCGTCGTATCGCCGATCATTCCATCAAGACGCTCGGCCCAGGAAGCGGCCAGAGAAACGACTTGATCGGGGGCAATTGCGTCGAGGTCTTCCTTGGGGGCCCCCATGTTGCGCAGCAATTCAATCTTCTGCTTTGCCACGGTGGCAATCCGATCATCTCGCGTCGATTGAACCAGATCGGTCATGCGAATCGCGTGGGTGCGCCCAACCTTGTCTCGGTAACACGGGCCGATGCCCCGGTTGGTCGTGCCAATCGACTCGCCCCGAACCGCCGTTGCATTGATGATCTTGTCCTCGGCCATGTGCCACGGCATCACCAGGTGAGCCCGTTCGCTAATCCGCAGGTTTTCCCTGCAATAAATCCCCCGCTCAGCCAGACCATCGATTTCGTTTAGCATCGTCGACGGATTGATCACCACACCGGGCGTGATCAGGTTCTGCACTTGGGGATGCAGGATGCCGCTCGGAATGTGATGCAATTTGTAGGTCTCGTCGCCCGCGACCACCGTGTGCCCGGCGTTGGCCCCCCCTTGATAACGGACGACCAGATCGAATTGCGGTGCCAGCAAGTCGACGAGTTTCCCCTTGGCCTCATCGCCCCACTGCAGACCAATCACACAGGTTCCAGCCACCACAAACTCCGAGATCTACTGTCGAGTTGGGATCTTGAGCACGATCCGCTGCAGCGAGTCAGACGAGGTAGACGCCCCTCGCAGCGCAAACGAAAAAGCCTAAGCCCGCGCGGTCACGCTGGCAAGCCGCCGGGGACGGTGGATTCGTCCACCAGATACCCACATTGATCCCTGCAGTGGCGTCAAAGCAGGGATCACCGAGCGATCGGCGACGACCGGCCCAGCTCGCCCGCCGCCTGCCAGATGGCTCGGTCGGCTGCTTCGATCAACGGGTCGAATTGTGGGATTTCCACCGCGTTATTCCCCTGCTCGTGCTTGCGAAACAGAAACAGGTAGGTTTCATTCTGGGGGCGATAGCGATGAAAGAATAGTTGATTCTTGTCGGTGATCAGCTTGATCAAATCACCGCTCTTGACCTCCGCCGGAGTGCCGCCGACCAACTCGTCAGCGATGCGGGTGGCCAGCGCCACGTAGCCTTTGCCGCTGGGGTGAAGACGATCTTCGGTGAGTTCGTCGGTCGCCGGGACCCAGTCCAAGGCGAGCAGCAGTGCGTCCGTTTGCTCCGCGATGCGGGCTACGATTTGGCGACACTCGCTGATCCATTGGTCGTAACCCTCAACGCGAACGCCGGGCATCGCCATCGGTGAAAGCAAGATGACGCGTCGATTCTTCTTGGTTAGTTCACGGACCAACTGCCGCAGCCCGGGCTCAAAACGGTCGACCGCCTCGGCACCATCACTTGCTTCAGCAAATCCGTAGGCAACCAGAACAACCGTGGGATCCGCGGTGTCAACATCTCGAAGCAGCCGCTTGAAGCCATCTTCGGGCTGATCAAACACCTTCCGGGCAATCCCGTGCACGTCGTCACCGGACCACCCAACATTGCGGACCCGCAGATTCCAATCGGGTCGTCGAGTTTGAAGCTCCGCTTCGAGAGCCCCTGAGGACTGCATCCGCTCAACCAAGGTGCCACCGAGAATCGCAAGTCGATCGTTTGGCTCAAGCAGTGGCGACTGGGCAAGTGCGACCGCGGGCGTCAGCAACAAGCTTCCGAGAAGAAGC
>JARFQX010000261.1 GCA_029287555.1 Rubripirellula sp.
CCGCAAGGGCGTGGAGGTTCAAGTCCTCTCATCCGCACTTTAAAGAAAACGGCGATTTCCGATTTTGGGAGTCGCCGTTTTTTCCCGGCCACATTCGCATCCTTCATGCCGTTGCTCCGGTGATTCTCGGTGATCACGAGATCGGGCGAAGCCGGCTCGCTGACCCATCAAGACTCGGCCTGTGGTTCGTTCTCGACAGTGACATCGGCTGTCGGCTGATCCGATTCCGGCGGACTGAAGCGAATCATATCTTGAGTTTCAATCGGCTCCATCTCGTTGCTCCCGTCGATCGTCAGTCTGAATTGATAATCGCCAGGGGGCGGTGCAAACTTCGTTCGGAAACGTAATTCGGTCTGCTGTGACGGCAGCACCCAGCGCCCATAGCCAGACCGCATTTCCACCACGCGGCCAAAGGCGTCAGTCATGACCAACTTCGCATTCAGCGCCGCATGCACCTCGCCATTGTTGTGGATCGGCACGACGAACGCCGGTGGTTGGCTCCCGCCGTCCCAGCCCAAAGATCCGATCTGCAGGTCGGGCGTCTCCTCGGACCGGGTCAGCAACGCGACGGGTAGATCAAATGTCCCTACCGACTCACCCTGATCGTTGTTCAGCGCAAGCGTGATATTCGCATACCGGCTCGAAACATATTGCTGCTTGATGTCGATCATCGCCATGATGCGTCGTTTCGAACCCGACCGAATGGACACGCTCGAGGGTTGCATGATCAACCATTCTTGGTCCCTCGGCGAAGTCGACTTGATCGCATCGACGTGAACGGTCTCCGGGCTGTTGTTCTGGATCTCAATGGTCCGCATTCTTTTTCCGCCGCGACGCAAGGAAAGTTCGACTTGCGCAGGCGAGATCGTGACATCACGAATGGCCTGCAAAACTGCAGCATCTTGTCCGGGGAAGTCACCGGGGCGGATATCGATCGGAATCACCTCCTTCTTGCGACTTCGATGATTGCTGATCAAGTCGATTTCCAGGTCGTGGGCGCCGGGGAAAACTACATCACGGACGAATTCCTCCAGTCGAATCCGTGCTCCCGGCAGGATTCGAATCCCCTGTCGCTCTTCGGAGTCCATGGTGAATCGACACGGCATGACCAAGTTGAATTTGTGCTTGCCGATTTGCGAGCCACCACCGAGAAGCCGACAGACCGCTTGCAATTCCAACGGGCTGTCGGTCGGGTTCATGATGACGGCTCGCGTTTTGGGGAACCCGTCGGCATCGACCAGCTCGGCCGATTCAATCTCGATCTTGGCGACGTCTTCGCCGCGTGTGCCCTGAATCTCGATATCCACACGCAACATGTATCGTGTCACGAACCGGATCCCCACCCGACGTGTCACGTTATCATCGGCCTGCAGGGGAGTACGTTCGACGACACGGCCCAAATCGGTCACCAGGATCCCGAATGAATGAAAGTTTGCCTGCGTCAACGGCACGCGCACCTGGCATTTGATCTGCTTGCGTTCGTTGTCTTTGAGCTCCATCCGATCCGGTGACAGCAACCGGACATTGTCGGGTGCCGGTGAATCGGTATCGGGAAGAATGGTGCCGGACAAGTCCTGCTTCAATGCCACCGTTTCAACCGTCACCGTGGTTGATCGGTCAATCGACTCGATCTCAAATTGGAAAGGAATCAGCTTGCCCCGACGAGCGACGAAGCGGTGCGTCATTGGCATCACATGGAATGCCGGCTTCACCTCGGGCTTGAGCGTCAGCTTTTTGTTGAAGCCACCTGGATTGTTGGGGTCGTTGTTGGCCCCGTCTGCAGTGGCGGCGAGCAGCGCCAATACGAGAAGCTTGGAAAGGAAAAGCTTCGAAACGAGCCGTGTCGGAAAGTGCAGCCTGCAGAGTCGAGCGTTAAGAGTCATTCCTATCCTTGCTATTCGCATGGGTACGTTTGCTCGACGTAGGTGCCCGCCATTGCCGACGGGTAGACAATCCGTGGCGAAATGAACACGGTCACCTCGTTCTCCAACTGCTGCTTGTCAATGCGTTGGAACAGCTTTCCGACCAACGGGATCCGGGATAGCCCCGGCACCCGGTTCACCCTGTCGATCAACTGACTGTGGCTCAGTCCGGCAATCGTGACCGTTTCTCCGTCCTTGACGTCGACCGTGGTCATTACGGTCCTGCGGTTGATGAGCGGGTAGGGATTGGCCAAGTCTGAATCGGCTCCCGTCTCGCGAATATCCTCGCTGACTTCGGCTCGCTCGATGGTGAGCGTGATGGTATCGCCGCGAATGACGGGCGTGATATCCAGCACGATCCCCGCCTCCACTTTTTGGATCTCCTGACGAAAGAAGACGTCGCTCGCGAAAGGCTGAGTGCTAAAGAAGGACTCACGGTTGATTGCCACCTGCGCTTTCTCTCCGTCGCGCGCCATCACTCGCGGTGACGCGCGAATATCCAGATAGCCATTTTCTTCCAGGCAACGCAGGAGGTACGAAGTCTGCGCGTAGTTGCGAAACAGCAGGCCCAGGGATGCAACGTTAGCGGTTCCCGAAAAGGCCAACCCCGTGAGATTGATGTTGACCCCGTTGAGCGCGGCCCGATCGGCCAGGTGTCTCAAATCGAAACCAAACTGGTAACTGCTTTCCGGAGAGTGCACCGCGACGATCGCTTCCAGCAAGACTTGCGGCACCGGTTGATCTGCCCGGCGGAGCTCATACAGGATGTCGTTGGCGATCTGAGGCGGAGCCTGAATGACCATCAGGTTCCGTTTTTCGATCAACCGCACGTACTGCTGCAAATCCTCTCGCAGCAGCGGCAGCAGTTCCCCGGGCGCGAAATGGTTCGGCCGGTAATCAACGTTTTCCGCGAGGTACGGGAACAGCGACGAGGATGGATCGGCCGACCCAATCAGGTAACTTCCGTTGTGATATTTCCAGATGTAGCCCAGCGGCATCAGGATCGACTGGAGTGCCAACTCGAACGGTTGATCGATGATCGTCGCCGTCACGGTGCCCGACACCATTTCATCAACGATGACCATCGCTTCGGCTTGCTCGGAAAGCACCTGAATCGCCAAACGAACGTCTTCCTCTTCGAAGATGCTGTTGACTTTGGGCCCGGTCAGCTCCGGTGTCTCGAACTGCACCAGTTTGACATTCGCATCCACCTCTTCGGCGGGAGGCTCCTCATAGACAAGATCCAAGTGTTCCTTGTTTTGGAGCCCGGCGACATCGATCGTTTCAATCAGCAGGTCATCGACCGACCGATGATGCTGATTGTCAACTTGGCAACCAACTGAACAAACGAACAGAGCCAGAGCAAGCCAGATCCGTGATCTGGTTTGCCTCGCGAATGCTCGATCTCGACCACCCTGTCGATGAA
>JARFQX010000313.1 GCA_029287555.1 Rubripirellula sp.
AATGCGGTCGTCCCTTCGACGGTGATGTATTCCGGTTCCAGATCGGCTGCCGCCGTCGGAGCGTTGCGATTTACACGAACACCTTTAGCCTCGAGTGAATCGAAGGTGATGCTCGGATCCGAGAAGTCAAAGGTGCTGACAATGCCGTCACCGATATCGATGATGCTGACCGAACCGTTAGGGTTGGGAGCCGCGTCGGGCTGGTTTTCGTCACCTGCGGATTCACCTTCGTTGGCGACCAACAACCAATCCATACCGGGGACAAACGTCACCATGTCGGGCAAGGGGCCGACTTGGAATGACGTGATGAAGTTTCCGTCTCCGTCGAAGAAGAGCACATCGCCAGGGGCGGTTTTGTCGTCTTCGTTTGCCGGATTGATGTTCGGCAACGCGGCAGCCACAACGCTAGCGCCTCCGGAAGTGTAGACCGCAACGCTTGTGAACTCCGTGTTGTTGAAGTTGGTTCCCTGAATCGTCGTCGCGTCAATCTGACTAGTGAGCGTCGGGTTAGTCGGGTCGCTGAAATCAACCACCTGCAGACCGTCACCCGAAGTAACGAAGATATTTTCGGTGGTGGGATCGAACGCGGAGATTTCCGCACCCGCCAATGTGACTTGGCTCAACAGTTTGAGCGGCAACTCGTTGGTCTCAACCTCGTTGAGCACTGTGTCCGCGCGGCTCTCTAGGTTTTGAATACGGCGATCGAGTTCGATCGGCGTGTCGCGAGTGTAGTAGGGGACGACCGAGTGGTTCTCCGTGAGATAGTCCGCCAGAGCGGTTTGCTCGCCGATTCCGGTGTCAACTCGGTTATTCCCATCGCCGTTCGGGTCGAAGTTGTAACCGTCACCACCGTCGGCCAGGAAGCTCAACGTCACCATGCGAATATCGCGGCTCGGATCACCGAGCAAGACGCCGTTGTCCAGGATCGGATCGATGACGTTTCCAAGTTCGTCGATGATCGCCAAACTCTGAACGCGGCTGCCTGCTGGCAGAGCGGGATCAAAGCTGAAAGAGATTCCGCCGACTTGTGGGAATTGGCCGGGCGTTGCTCCCGCTTCGGTGGCCGAAACGCCGTGCTCCAAAATTTGCACCAATTCGTCGGGCGAGACCGTCACCAGAGTCAGGCCGTTGTTGAATCGGAGCGTATTCTCGATATCGAGTGCCGAGACTTCGCCCGCCTGCTTGCCCGAAAGCGGGTTCGCCTGGTTGGGCAACAGTTCGCCGGTGACACCGTCGATTGCACCGATTTCCGCACGGATGCCGCCGCCGTTTTTTAGTGAGACCACGACCGAGCTGTCTTCCAACTGGGCTTTCGCGAGGTTGGCATCGGCGGTCAGGTTGCCCATGTTCGTTTCTTCGGTACGCACGAACTCACGCCGTCCTTCAAGGAAGACACCGGCGCGACCGGCGATGTCGCCATCCTGTTCAGCCACAATGTCTGCTACCGCGTCCGTCAATAGCTTAATGGCGGATGCAGCGTCGCTGGCCGCGATCGCAGTTGCGAGATCGGTTGCACCGGTCACGGCCAAGGTTCCGGCCTCATCGGTCGCAAAGGCGCCGATGAGATTGTCATCCATCGCTTCTTCGGGCGCCGTCGGCGCCGTTAGAATGCCATTCTCATCGAATGTGGCAATTAGCCTGCCGACGTAGGAATACTCACCGGCGGTGCTGACCAGGAGAGCGGGATGGCCATCGAGATTGTTCGCGAAGACTGGATAGTTGCGATCGGCAGTGTCACCGCTTCGCAGTAGGTCATTGCCGTCAGCGTTCAACGTGTCGGATCCGCCCGCGATCACAATGTCAACACCGTTAATTCGGCCGATCAGGTCTTCTTCGAGTGAGAATTGCTGCAGGTGGCTGACGAGGACGATTTTGTTGACATCGTCCGAGCTATCGGCGGTATCGACACCTTGTTGCAGTCGCGCGATCTGTGGATTCAAGATGTCCGCGAGAGCTTGCATGTCATTGGTGCCCGCACCCGGGCCCTGCACCGTTGTGCCGGTAGGCGAGGAGATCGACTCAAGCAACGGCGTGGTCGCTCCGATGACTCCTATTCGCTCACCTCCGGAGACGATGATCGTTGAGGGAGCAATCTTTGGAATGTCGGTGGTTCCCTCGCTGCTTTCGTCAGGACCGGATGCGAACTCGGTGTTTTCAATGACGTCGGAAGTGAACAGGCTGCTCAAATCGGCATCGCCCGAAAAATCGAGGTTGGCCGAAAGGTAGGGGAATTGCGCTCCAACCCATCGATCCGAGGGCGGTCCCAACGGGTCGCGGAAGTCTTCTTCGATGATGCTTTCGAAGGCGTCTGAACCCTGATCGAACTCGTGGTTTCCGATCGCCGAAGCGTCGAAGCCCAGGATGTTCATGATCGAGATGTCGACGCGGCCACTTCCTTCACGAAGGCCGTTGTAATCAGTCCTACCGAAGAGATCGTTGTAGATATCGTTGAAGAGTCCGTCGTCGCGGAAGGCAGCACGGTCTCCTGCCGCGCTGAAGAACGGACCGGGGATGTAGTTGTCGCCGGCGCTCAACAAAATCGAGCCGTCAAATTGTGCCGTGTACTGAGCGTCGTTCTCGAACGAATCAACGATTGCAGCAAAGTTCGGTGCGTTCTCGATCGCCTCGACTCCGCCTTCCAAATCGCTTGCGTGCAAAACTTGCAGATTGAAATGTGCTGCGAGCAGATTGCGTGATTCAAGTTTCTCATTGAGAAGACGCCGGCGACGGTTCGCTGTTGAAGGTGTCGCTCTAAGTCCACGTCGACGTCGAGGGAGTACATTGGAGATCATTGAGTTACCAACATGCAGAAGGAACGAAGAGTACTCGAGGCTGAGTTACATAATGAACCTCAAAGCGGTAGGGTTCTACCAAAACGGAAACTCGCGGCAACGTGCGCGCACCTCGCTTTGCGCAACCTTCATCCGTGCTCACTCCTGAACAGCGTTAAAGCAGTGATTTCGCAGGCCCTTCATCAAACAATCACGACATCATTATCGTTCCGTAGACTGCCGCGATGACTCCCCGCGCAACAATGCTAAGCAAAGCGATCCGCGCAATAGAGGAAGATCCGAGAGAAACACCGTCCCCGGTGGAGCCAAAAGAAGTGAGAGAGGGGCACCGTCAACGAGTCGACATTAAGTCTTCGCAGTTCTGCTCCGACGCCTCACCAGACGCAGTCTAGGACTGGTAGATGGTTTTCATCAGTGAATGCCCACTCCCGGTCCTCAATGATCGGCGTTCAGCGTTGGGGCGAGGGATCGCAAGGGCATGGAGCTAGCCCCCGTTGTCCTCGACACTCGTTCTCCGAACTCGTAGATGCCCGAGCGAAACGGGTAGCGACCGTAGTGCATGGAAGCACGCGAAGGCGCGCAGCCATGAGCCTGGCAATAGGCATTGATGAAGGTCGTGCCCATCTTCGCCAAGCGATCTGTGTGCGGCGATTCCACGTAGCCCAGCTCACTCATCTCGCGGCCATGCAGCATCTTGTTGAACGCGCGGATCGAGTCGTAACGGTGGTCGTCCGTCAATATCCACAACACGTTCGGCCGATCGGCCATCGTCTTGCTTTCGATCCCGAACAAAACGAGCGTCAACGCAATCAGCGTCCAGATTTTAAATTGAAACATTTGTTGTTGTTCTCGTAGCAAGGTTGGGATTTGGCGGTTGTGTTCAAAGCTGATCCTCGATCTACCTATCCGATATGGGGGCATCGTCTGCTTCGAGCTTCCATGTTCTGACCCAGTCATACTGTGTGGTTCTTTGCTCCCACGTGCCGCTGGCTACCAGACCTCCATCCTCTGGAACGGGGTTCCAGTCATAGGTCTCGATTGCCATCTGGTAATACTTAGGTTGATCCCAGGGGACCGGTGGTTTCAGCGAATAGGCGTATTTGCCATCGAGGTAATATCGAATTTCGTGCGGCGATTTCCACCACGCTCCGTACACGTAGTATCGTTCCCAGTTCTTCGTCTCGGTCTGGATCGAACCTTGAATCTGCACCTTTCCAGGCTGACCCTTGGTCGTCTTGATGAGGTTGGAATGAAAGATCTGGTCCCAACCGCGAGCCCAGGATGCGGCTTCCTTCGATAGGCGTCCGACACATTCCTGGATATCCAGTTCCTGCCGTTCTTTCGTCGTGTCGTCCGTCATGAGCCAGAACGTTGAAGACATCTCTGTTTGATTAGCCTTCATCCTGCACTCGTAGTACCAACCCACTTGGCAGGGATTGATCGATCGCACGATTGCACCGCCGTAGAGGAATTCGTGGCCGTTGATGACTTTGGGTGAATCGAACTTGCGGACGGTCACCTGCATCTTGCCATCTTGCAGACGCACGTTTTCAGGTTGAAATAGCCCTGGTGGCCGACCAATCCACCCCCAGCCTTTCGCACCAGGATCCGCCGACCATTTGTTCGTATCCAGCGTCGATCCATCAAACTCATCCGAAAGAGGGTCGATCTTCTTCCGTTGCTGATCGGTCGGCTGCGGATCCTCTCCCTCGGCAAAGAACGGGTGGTTTTGAGCCATGCATGGAAGTGCCAGAGATGTCAAAGAAAACAGTGTCGAAAGTAGTTTGATCATATGAAGGGAGCAATCTGGCGTTGATGGATTGAAGTTTGCCAAACCTATTGGCAATCGTTGGAGATTCAATTCAGGAAAGTCGGGCGGTGTACATTACTCAGTCGGTTGGTCGAACTCTTGATTACGAATCTCACTGAGTTTCAATTCGATGGGCCAGCCGTCGAATTGGCGGTAGGGGCTCAGCATGGTCGCGCTGCTATCAGGCCAGCATTCCAGGGTCATTCGGTCTTTGGAAGCCTCGATGTGGACCACACCGAACCCTTCGCCTCGGTGGATCCGATAACGCGTGCCAATCCCGGCCGCTTGTTGTGCGGGAGTGAGAATAAATTTCCCTGGGTCGGTGTTGTCGTAAACTCGCATGACTTCCACGCTCAGGGGATAAGGTGCTCGGGAATATCCGCCTGCTTGTCGTCGGCTCCCTTGGCGAAGTCGCTGATCACGTAGCTGTTCGCTTTGGACCAGTCGCACTCGACTCGACCGTCACCGAGGATGATATTGCCCAGTTTGTTCCGGAACCACGCGGCGAGTTCCCGATAGTCGGGATGGCTGGCCACGTTGTTGCGTTCCAGCGGATCGTGTTTGGTGTCGTAGAGAGCCAGATCGACCTTCTCAAGTGGCACTTCGAGCGCCCATTTGAGATTCTTGCCGAAATTCTGTTCGTTCACTTGTCCGGGAAACGGGCGGCTGCGCATGGAGAACCGAAACCGATCGGTATACATGTACGCCCGGGGGCCAGCGACGAGATGGATCTCGCCCAGGATATACTCGCGCGGCGGCGCGGTGCCGCCGAGCACATCGAACAGGCTGACGCCGTCAAGGAAGTCGTACTTCGGGCCCTGCAAATCCACGCCGCCCGCCTCCAACATCATGGGAGCGAAATCCACGAACTCGACCATCTTGTCGTAGTGCCCGCTGGCCGGGATTGAGCTTTCGTCCGAGGAAACCAGAATCGCCGCGCCCGCCACCGACTGACCCCAGGGACCGAATTTAGCCTCGATGCCTTGTTCGCCGAGGTGCCAACTGTGGTCGCCGACGGTGAAAACGATCAGATACTCCTGGTCCGCCGCTTTGCAGTAAGCCTTGAACGCCTCGACAGCCTCACCGATTTGCGAGTCTCCGTGCGCGCAGAACGCGTAGTAGTCCTGAATCGCTTGCTGCTTTTCGGCGTCGGTCATACCGTCGACTTTGCAGGCGTTGTAAAGCTGCACCAGTTGCGGCGGGAGCTTGGCGAAATCGCCGACTCCGTTTCGCTGCAAGGTATGCTTGTTGTGAACCCGCACGTCATAGAACCCAGGGTCATGAAAGCCCTGACCGGGACCCCAGCGGTAGATGTAGGGATCGTCCTTGCCGAACGCGGCGGTGACATAGCCCTGCTCGCGGAGAATCTGGGGAACGACCGGGCGTATGAAGTCCGGATTCTGATGCGTCAACTCGAAGGCGTAGTGGCCGTTGCGGAACGGATAGACGTATGGCAACGGCGGGTCCATTAAAAGTGGCTTGTCGCCTAGCGGCGGACGTTCGTTTCCTATCGAGGTGACTCGTGCCTGCAAGTCGGCTACGACCTTTGAGTTCTGCGAGGCGACATTGGTTCGCTCAGAGGGATCTAGGCGAATGTTGTAGAGCGCGTGTCCCATCAGCTTGAAGTCGCCCCGGCGGATTGTCGGAAGTCGCACGCTGCCCGCAACGTCGTACACGATTTCCGTTCGCTTACTTTCCTCATCTTCGAAGAGCATTGACGTCATGTCGATGCCATCGATGGGCCGATCTTGCTCATGGCTGCCGCCGGCCAGCGTGATGAAGGTGGGGAAAAAGTCCGCTACAAACATCAGGCCGTCTTTTGTTGTTCCAGGCTGCGTAAGACCGGGCCATCGCACGATGGCGGGTTGTCGAACGCCACCTTCGAAGGTTGTGTTTTTGGTCCCGCGAAAAGGTTTGCTCATCTCTTCAAGGACCGGACCATTGTCGTTGGTGAAAATGAACAGCGTGTTGTCGCGAAAACCATTGTCGTCGACGGCCTGGCTGATCCGACCGACGGCGTCATCAAGACTCTTCAGCATCGCGTCGCGGATGGCGAGCGGGTCGTTCCTGTCGCCCTCGAATCCCGGTGGCGGATTGAGCGGGCCATGGACGGCATTGAATGCTACGTAAACAAAGAACGGTCGGTCGTCTTTCTTGCGGGCAGCGATGACGCGCTGAGCCTCCGCAGCGATCAGTTCCGTCGCGTAACCGTCTTCCTGAATGGGCTTCTGATTGCGATGCCAATCATAAACGGCGAATCGAGCCGGGGCATTGTGAACGATGGTCTTTGTGTAGTAGTCGATGCCCCATGCGTAGTGGCCATACTGATGTTCAAATCCCTGCCCCATCGGCAGATGCTCGGGCAGCCATTCGCCCAAATGCCACTTTCCGATCACCGACGTAAAGTAACCAGCGTCACGCAATGCCTCGGCGATCGTCCGTTCTTCGGTATCGAGAGCGTGAATCCGCCGCGTCGGCTCTCCGTGTTGGTCGTGAGCCAGCTTCAAGCCGAGTTTTGCAAGATAACTCGGCTTGCCGAAATCTTCCGACCGCCAGTCGCTCCAGGTTCGGAAGGCATATCGACCGGTAAGGAACGCTGCGCGAGTCGGTGCGCACACGCTGTGCGTATAGAACTCATTCAAACGCATGCCTTGCGAAGCGAGCCTATCAAGATTGGGAGTCAACTCGGCTTTCCATCCGTTGAACCCCGGCTGCGCCCAGCCCATGTCATCGGCAAGAATAAATACGATGTTTGGGCGACTTCCCTCGGGCGAGGCTTGAGCCACATTGCCGAGCCCAAACAGTATTGAAGTCACCGCAATTGAAGGAACGATCTGTTTCACGGTGTTCTTATACGAGTTGCGTAACTCATCCCTAATTCTCATGCTCACAAACCAGAATTTGAAAGCGATCGCCCTCTGGAAGTTCAACGGATGGCCATTGTGTGAACTTCATTGCGAACGGTTCACTGTATTGTCCAGTGAACGGGTCGAACCAGGAAAGCTTCATCGTGTCGCCACAGTTTCTGGGCGGCCGCAATCCCAGGAAATCACATTCCTTCGGCACGTAGTACAGAAACAGGTCTTTACCATTGTGAAGACAGAAGCCCGCATTGCTTTTCTTGTCCCCCGCGATCATTTGATCGACCTGAAACCGATCGACGAATTCGCGCATGTGCCGGTAGTACTCCAGCTTCGGACGCGCGTCGGGCGCTAGTACTGTGATGTCCGGGATGACCACGTTTCACGCCGCACCCTGCCAATAGTGCGTTGGATAGGTGCCCGCGAAAACGCACTGATAGGCTCGCTCCAGGCAAACTTCAGGCGAAACGTAATTCCCGGTAAACACGACGTAGGGACCGCGCTCGTATCCACCATGCTCGATGTTAAGGATGGGTTTGCCCGGAATCGCGTTGCGCACGTTTCGCATCACGCCGATCCCCGCTGAGTTCTCGGCATCGAGTGCGAACAACCAATCGGATTCAAACGCGATTGGAAAGTGACCTTCCCCATTGGCATATGCAAACCGCAGCTTGTTGTCCGAATCGATTTGAATGCCACCTCTGCGGTAACTATCTGCGGGCTGCACCGTCAATCGCCCGGTCTGTTGATCGAGCGGAGCAAGACGAGACGATGTCGAATAGCTCCAGGTGCCGGCGGAAGGTGGGGCGAATCGAATCAGAAACTCGTTGTTACCGTTGTAAAAACCGTCGACCGACAACGATTCTCCTCTTCGCTGGCAAAGTCCGCTGAAAATTCAACATCAATCGGATTCCCCGGAGTTTGGTCGACTTGAAATCGAATATCGAGGACATCCCAATGATGTACCGTCATCTCGCCGCCTAGCTGGTGAACGACTGCCTCGCTTGCCGCCGTGGGAACGGCGAAGCATGCTGTCGCCAAGGTCACCATCGCAACAACCGCGGTGATCGAATTATGTTCGGCAAGGTGTCCGGTCGTCGTCTTGGTGGGGCCCTCGCCATAGGTCTTCCAATAGGTGGTTCCGTAAATCGCTTCGCCGTTGACACGCAGCCAGTTTCCAACACTTAGCAAGATCTCGCGATCCTTTTCTGGGATCGTACCATCAGCGCGGGGCCCGACATTCAGAAGCAAACAACCATTCTTGGAAGCAATGTCAACGAGATCATCGACCAGTCGCCCTGCGGTCCTATATTTCTGGTTTTCCGTGTAACCCCAGGAACTGCTGCTGATGGCCGTGTCGGTCTGCCAAAACGGGGTGCGAATCGCATCCATCGTCGAGCGTTCCAGATCGAGAACGGCAGCACCTTCTGGAAAGGCTTGCCACTTGTAGTTGATGATCCCGAGTGGTCCTTCACGCTTGGAGGTGACGTTGTAGTAGTAGGCAGCAAACCGCTTGAGATACGGTGAGAAATGGTTCTCTGCGAACGTCGTTTCCTGGCTGTTCGTGATTCCGAAATCGAACCAGACCAGATCCGGATCGTACTTGTCGACCAGTTCGCAGGTGCGAGCGAGCCAGTCTTCCTTGAACTGCTGATCCTGAGGCTCAAAACGCTTCTTGTAGTCAGCGGCGTCCTCTTTAAACAAAAACGGCATTGGGCGACCGTACAAACGCGCATACTTGGGATCCGCGCTATCGAATTCGGGACGCCGGACAAAGTACTTCCAATTGAATGCGCGATGACTGCTCACCCCGAATTTCATCCCGCGTTTGCGTGCCGCCGTGCGCAACTCTTCGATGATGTCTCGCTTGGGCCCCATCTCGGACGCGTCCCATTCTGTGAAACTGCAGTCGTACATGGGAAATCCGTCGTGGTGTTCGGCAACAGGCACGACATACTTGGCCCCCGACTGCTTGAACAGTTCAACCCATTCGTTCGGGTTAAATTTTCCGCTTTGAACTTGGGGATGAAAGCTTTGCAGTCGGTGGCGAAACAGCTCAGGCAGGCGCAGGCGTGTCGCGTTCGAATTTGGCGAAGGTTCGTATGCCGTAAATCGCGATCAGCACAAAACACGCGGCGGGCAACCAGAACGATTCGCGAACCCCGAATGAATCAATGAGTTCGCCTTGAAACTTGGTCAACACGGCGCCACCGACAATTGCCATGATCAAGAATGCGGAACCCAGTTTGGATTCTTCTTCGGTTAGCGAGTGGAGCGCGATTCCATAGATCGTCGGGAACATCAATGACATGCACGCGGAAACCATCACCAGACTGATCAAGCCAATATTGCCCGGCAAGTAGATGGCGCCGGCCGTGAAGCCAAACGCGCCACATGCAAACGTCGTCAGCATTCGGCCGGGGCTGAAGTAACGCAGCAGTGCAGTGCATACCCAACGGCTGCACAGGAAGATGATCATAGCGACGATGTTGTAGGCTGTCTCTTATACACAT
>JARFQX010000317.1 GCA_029287555.1 Rubripirellula sp.
GACGAAAAAGGCGTGATGCAAACTCGCACCGTAATGAAGCTGCACCCCCGCATCGCCCCCATCAAGGCCGCTGTCTTTCCGCTGGTCAAGAAGGACGGAATGCCGGAGGTCGCCAAGGAAATCTATGGTGAACTGAAACGGGATATGCCCGTCTTCTACGACGAGAAAGGGGCGGTGGGCCGACGCTACCGGCGGCAAGACGAAGCGGGGACCCCGTTCTGCATCACCATCGACACCGAGACGCTTGGCGACCAAACGGTGACGATCCGAGACCGCGATTCGCTGCAGCAGTGGCGAGTGAAGATCCAGGACGTTGCGGACGAACTCAAAGCGAGAATCCACGCGCACTAAATAGATGAGGTTGCCCGAAATCTCCCAGCGGAAGACACTGGCCTTTTAACAAGTAGGCCGGCATCAAGGAGCGCAGCGACGCCGATCCGGCAAAGACTTCTTGCTTGACATCGAATCATGGCCCGGTGCCGGATCGGCGCTTCGCTTGATTCGGCCCACTTGGAATTCCCGGACACGCTCATATAGATAGGAAAGGAGAGTTCAGTCGCAGAGAAACCAAGAAGGATGGACCGCCAACAAGTTCAGCGTCAGCGAATCAGTAACCGGGCCAGCGTTCCCCTCGGCAGCCCCGGATCGATCTCGATCGGATCCCAACCTTCCCGTGAAGCCACGCTGCCGGCCGCCATCCGTCCACTGATCACGGCCCCCTCCATGGTTGCTGGCCAACCCGTATCGATCCAGTCACCCCCTAAATGAAACCAGGGCAGGGGAGTGCTCGCCGGTGGGCGAAGCTCAAGCACCTCCGGTTGAATTGAGAAAACCGAATGCGGATCGGTTACCACACGGCTGTGCAAGAGACGAGCGTCGCAGGCATCCTTGGAAAGATGCCGAAGGTCGGACATCACGGTTTGGACCAGCGCTTCCTTCGAAAGCGACCGCCAATTGTTCGAAGCGCTGATCACCACCTGGTAATAGTGTTCACCGTTTTCGGTTCGACTGTCGCGCCACGGGGGACGGAACAACCACTGGGCGACCGTTCCCACCAAGACTACCAGTGGCAACTTGGTGATTTCGCGGTCGAGCCAAAGATGAACGCCCGTGATCGCCGACGATGAAATCTTCGAATACGCCCCCATGCAAGAGAGTTCCGGTGTGTTGGCAATCAACTTGTCGAGGCTGAACCAGGGCAACGTCGATATCACATGATCGGCGTGAATCGTTTCCCCGGAGTTCGTTGTCAAGACCGCCGATCCCTCTCGATACTCCAATCCGCTCACCGCCTGACCGGTGCGTATCGAGACCCCGAGTCGCTCAATCTGGTTTGGCAAGCGAACGCCGAACAGGTCCGAGAGCGGGACCGTGGGGACCAGTACATCCGACGCACCGCGGGCGGCCGCGAACCCGTCGACCATCACTTTGCGGACCGCCGACATGTCGACTCGATCAACCTCTTCGCCCAAAGCACTGACAGCGAACGTTCCCCAAAACTCTCCAATGGTATCGTCATCCTGCCCGTGCTCTCGCAGCCACTGGCCGGCAAGCTGACCTCGAAGGTCTTTTTCGGCGGTGCGTAGCAATCTCGCCATGCCGCGACGGACTTGCCAACGCTGACGCTCGTCCAGGAAGGTCATCGATCCGATCGCCCCGGCAAGGTGAAACGGTGCGGGAGCGAGCGAGGAGGGAGCGAACTTGCAGGGCTTCGTCAGCGGATGCACAAAGGTGAGGGATTCGTGCCGATGCAGATGAGCATCCAGACCAGTACGCTGCAAGAGTTGAAGCAAGTTGGTGCAGCAACCCATCGCCACGTGTTGACAATAGTCGACCGTCTCGTCACGAACTCGATCCGCGAACGAGCCGGCACGTCCCCCGGTGACGCGTCTCGCCTCCAAGACGGTGATCTTCGTATCGGAACCGGCGTTTTGGGAACCGGCGTTTTGGGAACCGGTGTTTTGGGAACCGGTGTGACGCGCGATCGCTTCGGCCGCCGCCATGCCGGCCAAACCACCGCCGATGATGACCACGTGCCGCTGTGATGGTTCTTGCCCGCCGTTCCCTCGCCCACTCACGAATTCACTTCCCCCTGGCGGAGTTCCAGCGGGGGGACGGGAAGGCGCCGAAACATCGGTGGAAAGAAATGTTGCGAGACGATTCCAATCTTGTCGGTCGTTGACAGCGCCACCCGGCGAACGGCGATCGTCCCAGGATCTTCGGCAATCCGGTCCAGCAATCTCCGATAGGTGCGCCACATCATGCTGAACATTGGTTGACCATCTGGGTGAAGTGAATCCCAGACATTCCAGCCGGAATCGAAAAGCTTCTTGGCACGAGTGACTTCATCCAAAACGAGGCATCGCAATCGATCATCGCTGCGCGGTCGCAACAAATCATCTTCCGTCAAACCATGCTGTTCGTAGTGTTGTCTCGGTAGATAGATTCTGCCACGGCCGGCATCCTCTGCCACGTCCCGCAGAATGTTGGTCAATTGAAAGGCAATGCCACAATCGATTGCGGCATCAAGCGGTAACGGTTCGTCGAATTCCCATACGTGCAGGCAGGCGAGGCCGACGGCCGACGCCACGAGATAACACGAGTGCTCCACTTGTTCGAAAGTATCGAAGCGAGTCTTCTGCTGATCCGCCAGAACTCCATCGACAATTTCAAGCAAGTAGCGTGATGGAATCGAGTAGCGATCCACCGCATCGCGGAGGGCCGGAAGAATTTCACGAGCGCGGCGCTGCAAATCAATCG
>JARFQX010000411.1 GCA_029287555.1 Rubripirellula sp.
CTCATCAACAATGTTCCCGGTCAGCAGGGTCGTCAGATGATGGGCAGCATCCTTCGGCTCCTGCGCGAAGACATTTAAGTCCCCAAGAATCACTGTGGGAGTCGCGACGGGAAGACTCGCAACTTCGTCGCCGTTTCGCAATCGTCTTAGGTGCCGAACGATGGCATCAGCATGTTTCTGACGGACAGGAATCCCGCGATTTCCCCCAGACGCGAAGTGTGCAGCAACGAGATAAACATCCTCAAGATTCTTGGAATCTGGGAGATCAACTTTGCATGCGACGTATCCAAGATGGAAGTTGGGAGCAATCATTGGCAGAGGATACACGTGCTCGTGGCTGCATTGCATCAATCGATAGCGACTGATTACTACGTTGTCACTATCGCGCGAGTAATGAACTTGCCATTTTTGACAATCATCCAAGGGCAGCAACGCATCCATCAGGGCAGGGAGATTTTCTTCTACTTCCGGGCCGCCAACCTCTTGGAGACAAACGACATCCGGCTGAACCGCCGCAACGTGTCGTTTAAAGCTCTCGTGGCGAATGCCCTTTGGCGAAAAGATGGATCCCTTCCAAACATTCCAACTCATTATTCGCACCGTTGACTCCTTGTTCCCACGTCTCTCAAGAAACGACCCAGGGTCCGGAGAGGAAAGTCTCGGATCCGCGGCGGCAGCAGGGCGGGCGTTAATCACGAGGAGCAGGATTAGCAAGACCGCGTGAAGAATCGTCGGCAGGTTCATTGAAGTGTCTGATGTTGTGTGGCTGGGATACCCGTAGCATTCATCGTGCCGCAACGGACAATAAACACCCTACATTTTTATTCGCTTCCAGTCTCTCCGTGCTCGGGTAGTGAGCTGAGTAATTGCTGCGCCTCGGCGACTAGCAATTGGATGATTAAGACGTCGGTTCGAAGGGTATTATTCGACGCCACGAAAGATACTCCTACCGGGGATCCATCGGGGTGGCGAGGGATGCTGCCAGAATTGGATCGCAATTGCGTCAAGATCTCTTGTGCGTCCTCGTCCTGGCCGGTCGCTGCGGCGGAGAGAAACTTGATCGCCTTGGCCAGCGCGGTGGCGTTTTCCGCTACGCTTGCCCAGGTTGAACCGCTCGAATCCTCCGCAACTTCCGCCAACTGGCTGCCGAGCGAAAAGTCGCCACTGCGATAGGCGGCCAGGGCCGATGCATTCGCCATCCATGTCACCTTGCGAGGATCGGACACCTGCTCCACAGCATTTCGCACACGATCCACCAGATGTTGGTCAAGATCTGTCATGCCCGGCAACAGTAAACATGATTTCAGCGTTTGTTCGACGGACGAAATCTCTGTCGACTTACCAAACTTTGCAAGCATCTCGCCACAAAAAAGATGATGCGCATCCACTCTTCGGTCGTCGAACCGCACTGCGGCAGCGAGCAGCGTTGCGGCTTGCATCCACTCGACACTCTTCGCTGCTGGATTCGATCGCACGTAGCCGCACATTTCGTCTGCGGCTTCCTGCCAGCGTTCCAACTGTACGTACAGCATTGCGCGTTGCGGCTGTAAATCAGGCTGGTCCGTCATCGCCTTCACCGCCGCAGCGTACAGTCGATGATCCAGTTGTTGATTGTTCTTCACGTAAAGGCCTGCGTCGATGCCGGCTCCACCGTTCTGGTTGAAGCAGTGAATCGCCAGCAGATTACGTCCGGGGCGAACGACTGCGTTGGATGGCAGGACCAGCCTTTCATATCTGCCGCCCATCCAACTGGACGCAGCGACCTGCTGACCATTCAGGAAAAATTCCGCTCGTTCATCGACGAAGGCCAGGATCAGATATTTCAGCGCATCAGGAGTCCCCGTGAAAGACGTCCTGATCCATATCTCGCGGTGTTCAGCTGGCCAAGCCGTTTGATTCTTGGTTTTCGAATAGGACGCAAACGGGGCGGTGTCACGGGTCCATCCGCTGTGATTGTCGTCATCCACGCTCCATCCCTGTGGCGGTGACGTGAAGCGGTATTCCCATGTCGTTGAGGTGTCGCCATCACTTGTTGGCACGAGGGCGTCGTAACCGATTGAATAGCGATCGAGTAGTTCCAGCCCGCGTTGCAGGGTCAAGGAGATGGCCTCAACTTGCCCGCCGCCAGTATCGTTCCAACCGGCGATCGCATTCTCGAGCAAGTTGACCGCTGCCTCGACTTCACCGGCAGCCAACAGGCGATCCGCTTCTCGCAATCTGTCGTGATTTGGCCCCAGGATCAACTGTGAAGCCTCGCGGGCAGTGATTTCAAGCATGAATTCATCGTGCCACAGCGAGCCATATTGCCTGTCATTCTTGGTCAACAGACGCGATTCCAATTCGGACACCACACGCAGAAACATTTGCGCCGCTTGTTCGTAGTCTCCCGACTTCTGCAGCAACATTGCGTCGTATAAGTCAACGTGCGTGCCAACATACATGCCCAGGTTTCTTGTGCGGGCACGATCGAAAAGCGAACTCGCTTGCATAAAATGCTCGCGTGCCTGGTCTGGCTCCTGCTCAGCAAGATATGCCTCGCCCATTCGGTACTGGAGCATCCCTTGGGCGGCAACAAAATGGGGATAGAAATTGGATGCTGGATCGATGTGTTCCGACGCGACATTCAGGAGCGACTCAATCTGTCCTAGCAAAGGTTCGCCGGTCGGTACCAACAGGCAAGCCTTTGCGGTCCGCTCGGCGATGGTAGAGTTCTTGGTATCTCCCCATCGCTCCAGCATCTCGGTTCGCAGTTGCTCGTATTGATCCAGGTCACTCAGCTTCAACAGCAATGGCGCATACTCGTACGTCGCCAAATGATTCATCGGATTCAGATCGAGACCCTTGCGCAGATCCGCGGCGCCGGCGGAGAGGTTTCTCAACCGCACATTCCACCGCCCGCGTTCAATTAACAAGCTGGCGGACTCCGGCGACAATTTCAACGCTTCGGTCAAATCCGACAGTCCCTCTTGGTGTTGCCCCAATCCAAAATAGGCCCGAGCTCGATTCCGCCACGTATTCGGACCAACTCTTTGGCCCGTGATCGCGTCATTGAAGTCGCGATTGGCTTCCTGCTGGCGACCCATTTTGGAAAGGAATAACGCGCGACCGATCAATCGTGTCGCGCTGTCCTGGCGTTGATCAACAGCCCGGTCCCACATCTGTTCCGCCGCATCGTTCTCACCAACCCGAGCGTAAATGGGCGCCAGTTGCATCGGATCGTCGGAGAGCGAAAGATACAACAGGTGGGCGTTGCGATCGTTGACCACTTTGGCAAGAATCGTATTCCATCCTTTTCTGAACGGTGCGGCCACTGCGTGGTCATCTCGTTTGACGCGTTCACCGCCTTCTTTCTCATCGGCCATTTTTCCGTTGACCCAAAGCTTGTGTTGACCGTCGGATCCGAAAACAAGATGGTGAACCTGACTGCTCGGCACATAGACGCGCAGCATCGCGTAACCCGCGGCATCGTCGTGACTGCCAATGATGGTTGAGAAATCGATTGCCGCATTCTTTCGTAACGCCTGTGGCCGCCACCACATCGACGTTAGGCTGCCATCGTCGTGCTGGAGATTCTGCGGAGACTGCGTGTCAAAATCAACAACTTTCGAGAACTGCTCCGCCAAAAACTGGTCTGGACTATCTTTCGCAAAGGCCTGGTCCAAT
>JARFQX010000414.1 GCA_029287555.1 Rubripirellula sp.
CGAGACCCGAAGGTTGAAATCATGAGGAAGGCGACGATTGTTGCTGCAGCTTTTGAGCTTGCGTCGGAGCTGTACCAAGCTCTCGGCGTTGACGTGCAGGCTGCGCTCAAGCAGCTTTCAGAAATCTCGATTTCAGTTCACTGCTGGCAGGGTGACGATGTCGCAGGTTTTGAGAGTGAGGCTGGAACGCTTGGCGATGGACTTGCTGTCACCGGCAACTATCCGGGTCGCGCCCGAACAGCGGACGAGCTGCGCAGCGACCTTGAACTTGCCTACTCATTGATACCGGGAAAACACCGATTGAATTTGCACGCGTTATACGGTGAATTCAGCGGCCCGGTGGATCGTGATGAAATTGACGTCGAACACTTTCAAGGCTGGATCGATTGGTCGCGCGACCGAGGCATCAAACTAGACTTCAACCCAAGCTACTTTTCCCATCCCAAAGCATCGGACGGCTTCACTCTGGCGCATTCGGACGCAGGGATTCGGCAATTTTGGATTGACCATGGAATCGCTTGCCGCAAGATCGCAGCAGCAATGGGAGCAGCGCAGGGCAACGCATGCGTCAACAACTTCTGGGTGCCCGACGGTTACAAGGATACACCCGCAAGTCGAAAGGCTCCGCGAGAACGATTGGCGGCATCCCTCGATGCAATCTTCGCGGAAGAGCTGCCGCGAGACCAGACGTTAGATGCAGTCGAATGCAAGCTGTTTGGAATCGGAAGTGAGAGTTACGTCGTTGGCTCGCATGAGTTCTACCTGGGTTATGCCATTTCGCGGGACAAAGTGCTGTGTCTGGATGCAGGGCACTTTCATCCGACCGAAGTGATCTCTGACAAGATCTCTTCGACGTTGATGTACGTGCCGGAGTTGCTGCTGCACGTCAGTCGTGGCGTGCGTTGGGACAGCGATCATGTCGTTACCTACAGTGACGAGCTACAAGCAATCATGCAGGAAATCGTGCGAGGCAACTATCTGAACAGGGTGCATATTGGATTGGATTTCTTTGATGCCAGTATCAATCGTGTCGCAGCTTGGGCAATCGGCACTCGCAATGCCTTGAAAGCCCTTTTGGCCGCGCTGCTGGAACCTACAGAGTTGCTTCAGCAGCTAGAGCGAGACGGCGACTTGACCGCTCGGCTGGCTCTCATGGAAGAGCAGAAAACAATGCCGCTTGGCGCGGTTTGGGATCACTACTGCGAGACGGCGGGAGCTCCCGTTGGTGGGGAATGGCTTGCGAAGGTTCGGCAGTACGAAAGCAGCGTTCAGTCATTGCGGCACGGTGAAGCAACCCTGGCGTGAGTTCTACGGTCACTCTCCCTTCAGGAGGGTGGATCAAATCAACGGCACTGATTAGAGACGTCATGAGCGAAGACACTTCAAATTCAGGCGGAGAGTTTGAACGCGAACCCGTGCCAGATTCGGCGTTGCTGGGGAGCGGCAAATTTTGGGGGATGTATGCGGGCGAACATGCTGCGGGCACCGAGTTCATGATTGGGCCGCTGTTCTTGGCGGCTGGTGCAAGCTTGTCCGACCTGATTCTCGGATTATTGCTAGGCAACATTCTTGCTGTACTTACGTGGCGGTTTCTGGTTGTACCGATCGCGATGTCAAAGCGATTGACGCTCTACTACCAGTTAGAACGCATCGCTGGCGGTTCGATGGTCAAGTTATATAACCTCGTCAATGGACTGCTGTTTTGCTTTCTCGCCGGCGCGATGGTCACGGTTTCTGCGTCCGCTGTAGGTGTCCCCTTTGGGATCACCTTTGACGTTCCGACGGACATGTTTGGCCTGAGCAATCCGTCTTTCACGGCACTGGTGGCGATTGTTGGAATCATCATTGCGGCGGTTGCAGCGGGAGGCTACGAGCGTGTTGCTCGGGTCGCCAACATCGCTGCACCTTGGATGATCGCCGTGTTTGCGGCTTGTGGAATTGTGTCGCTCGCACAGATGGAAGCGACCAGTGTGACCGCAATATCGGAAGGCAAGTATTGGTCTGATGCAATTGCATTTGTCCAGGAAAAGAATGGACCACAGACGTTTGGATTCTGGCAGATCGTTGTGTTCGCTTGGCTGTGTAACGGTGCGATGCACTTCGGAATGGCAGACCTTTCCATCTTCCGATTCGCAAGAACAAAAGCGTCCGGTTGGGCACCTTCAATCGGAATGTTCCTCGGCCACTACATGGCTTGGATTGCAGCCGGTTTCATGCTGGCCGCACTCATCAAGATCCAACCGGAATTGGCACTGGGGAACGACGGCAAGGTCACTGCAAACCCCGGACTACTTGCGTTTCAGTCGCTAGGCTGGGCCGGTATCATCTGCGTTGTGATCGCCGGCTGGACGACCGCAAACCCAACGATTTATCGTGCCGGACTCGCGTTCCAAGGGGTGTTGCCCAGGAGTTCACGGACGGCCATGACATTGGTTGCCGGAGCGGTTGCCACCACTGCGGGAGCCTTTCCGAATCTATCGGCTCAGTTGCTCGATTTCGTGGGCACGTACGGAACCGTTCTCGGTCCGATGGGAGCCGTGATCTTCGTCGACTTCTATCTGATGAAGAAGTTTGGCCTGCAAAACGAGTATGCCACCCATAGCGGAACGAAAGTCAACATTGCGGTCCTGATTGCGTGGTTGCTTCCAGTCGCAGTGGGACTCTATTTGATTTTTTGGCAAGGCGTGTTTGCCGCGTACTTGGTCATACCATGTTGGATCGCCTGCGCCGTTCTCTTTTTGCTTCTCAGCAAGTTAACACAAACTACGTCGGTCGAAACTTGAGCAACCGCATAACCTCTAAGCAACACAAGTCGTTCCATGCAGAACATTGCCCAACTCATTTCTTTCCTGACGCTCAGTTTTGTAGTCGTCCCCTGCCTATTGCATTTTGTCGGCGCGATCGGGCTTGACGCTGTGAAGTGGACTGCGTTGGCTGGCACCATCGGATGGTTCATTTCCACACCCATGTGGATGAGTCGTGAACTGCCGGTCGACGCGACCGAAGTTGAAATCTGATTCCAGCGGTGACCCGTGCCACTTATTGTCGCTTTGAATATCTTCATTCTCATCACTGCACTCTTCTCGAGATGGCTATGACGTTACGCATGTTAGTCGTTTTGTACCTTGGCGCGTCCGCTTGGGGCTACAGTATTGCGCAAGAGTCGTCGATCGACTCCCTCGTCAAACCTCCACTTGATGCCGACGGCACGGCCGGTTTCGATGCGATGGTCAGCCGCGGATATACCCCGTTGTTCAATGGAAAAGATCTTACGGGATGGCGAAATCCATACTCGCACGGCGAAGCCAAAGTTGTGGATGGTGAAATTCACTTGCTCGCGGACAAAAAGTTCTTCCTAGTTACCGAACAAGAGTATTCGGACTTTCGTTTGAGCGTTGAAATCCACCTGCCCGAAGGACCGGCGAACTCGGGCGTGATGTTTCGCTGCCACGTCGACGACGATGCACCCAAAAAGGTGTATGGCTATCAGGCCGAGTGCGACGGTTCAGATCGGCGTTGGTCCGGAGGGTTCTACGATGAATCCAGACGCGGCTGGATTTGGCCCAGCACCAAAGGGCGGTCCACGGACCAGTTCCTCGAGCACGCCGAAGAGTCCCAGCAGTTCTTTGCCGAACCACGTGTCCGCGATGCACTCAGTCGAAATGGTTGGAATCGCTACGAAGTCACCTGCGTGAAAGATCTGATCAGGATTGAGATCAATGGTGTTGAAACCGTTCGTTTGCGAGACGCCACGGATGCGAGCGGATTCATCGGAATTCAGCATCACGGCGAAAAGGGTCAAACTTATCGGTTTCGTAATCTGTTCATCAAAGAGCTGCCAGAGATTCCGGCGCGGCAAAACGTGGCGCTGACCGAGCAGGAGCCCGTATCGATTCAACGCATAAGCGACGACGTCACGCTGATCGATTTTGGGAAAGTAGCCTTTGGCAATATCGTCATGCCGGTGCCCTCTGGTCGCGGATTGGCCAACGTGCATTTCGGTGAAAAGCTGAAAGATGGCCGCATCGACCAGGACCCGCCGGGGACAGTCCGCTATGGCGTGACACCCATTCGTCTTGGCCAGCAGCGTGGAAACTGGATCGTGCCGGCTCCGGTCGATGCTCGCAACATCGAACAGGCGGGACTGATCTATGCGAACCCACCAGCGGTTTTGACGCCACCAGAGTGGCGGTCGGTAATGCCGTTTCGCTGGATCGAGGTCGAAGGAGTTGACACGGACTATCCGTTTGACCTCATTCGACGGCGAGCCGCTTACTCCGCAACTTGGAATGACGATGCAAGCTCGTTCGAGTGTTCAGACGAAACACTGAACCGTATTTGGGGCTTATGCAAATACAGCATCAAGGCCACCACCTTCGCTGGCGTTTATGTCGACGGTGATCGCGAACGGATTCCCTACGAAGCCGATGCCTATCTGAATCAACTGAGCCACTACACGACGGACGACAATGTCACCATGGCGGCTCGGACCTTTGACTGGCTGATGGAAAACGGGACGTGGCCGACCGAATGGGCGCCCCACATGGTGTTCATGGCTCACGCTCAATGGATGTATTCAGGCGATACCGAGTGGTTGAAACATCGCTACGAATCATTGAAAGCCAAGACATTGCTGCATCGCACTGGCGAAGACGGCTTGGTTCGCAGTGCCGAAATGGATCGCAAACGGCATGACATTGTCGACTGGCCACAAAAAGAACGCGATGGGTTTGTGTTCACCGAGATCAATACGGTTGTCAATGCGTTTCACATCGAAGCCCTGCGGCAGATGGCTCAGATGGCGAAGGCGATCGGAAAGAACCATGAAGCCGAGGCGTTTGAATCCCGCGCGGAGCTCGCAAAATCTGCTTTCCAAGAGAAACTGTTTGACGAAAGCGCCGGCATTTACCGCGATGGAATCGAGACGAATCACAGCAGCGTACACGCCAATTTCTTCCCGTTGGCGTTCGG
>JARFQX010000454.1 GCA_029287555.1 Rubripirellula sp.
TAGCATGTTAAAACGCTACCGAATTCAGTTCCCTCCCGCCGACTCCGAGAAACTTGAGCAAGATGAAGTCTTCTTCACGCTGATCGAAGACGGTGAAGCAAAACGCTTGCGGTTCCACGATTACGACGAAATTTACAAGCGGCCCGGCTTGTATGAGCAGCTGTTCTATGAGCGATTACGCTGCAATTCGCCCGAAAAAGTTGCCGATCTCCTGCAACGTGCGCTCAACACCGTCCGCGAACCCATCAGCGAATTACGCGTACTCGATTTGGGTGCTGGTAACGGAATGATGGGCGAAGTGCTCAAGCGTAGCGGCGTTGCTAGATTGGTGGGCGCGGACATCATCCCGGAAGCCCGCGAGGCGGCGTACCGGGACCGACCCATCGTCTACGACGACTACTACGTCGCCGATCTGATGAACCTCGACACCGACAGGCTCGAACAACTTCGCGAATGGCGTTTTGACTGTCTAACTTGCGTGGCGGCTCTCGGTTTTGGCGATATTCCCCCACGAGCTTTTTTCAATGCCATGAAGCTCGTGCGCAACGATGGATGGCTAGCGTTCAACATCAAGCATTCATTCCTTGATCACAATGAGCAAGGAGGCTTTTCACGTCTGGTCCGCGAATTGATTTTCTCGAAATACCTCGACGTTTACCATCTCGAGCTTTATCGGCACCGCCTTTCGATGGAAGGAACGCAACTGTTCTACTACGCCCTGGTAGGACGCATGACCGCGTCGATCCCCCCGGACTTCCTCCAGCTACACGGCATCGAGGATTAGAGTCAGTTCGCCGCCTAGCTGAACTTTCAAGTTGGGCGACTGACGATGCGCCAGAACAGGACCGAGGCCGTCAAGCCGACCGTCGCGGAAAATGTTAGGACGGCAAAGACGAATTGATGTCCGAGCTCACCCGGCCAACGATCCAGTAAGACCCCCATCAACGGCCCCATGAAGACGTCGGGTGTGTATCCGACGACGGAGACGATGCCCACCGCGCTGCCGGTATCACCAAACGGCACGCGTCCTGCCTCCATCATTGCATAATACAGCCCTCGCAATGCAAAAACTGCCGCGCTGGTGGCGATCAATGTGGCAAAGAAAAACACGGTCATGCCAGGTCGAAAGGCGCCCACGGCGATCACGGTGCTGCCGATTCCAAAAACGAGCAGACTCAATATCGTCATCCGAGAAACGCCGAAGCGATCGGCCAGCAGTCCCGCAGCGATCGCCGCAAAGGGTCGAACCCACATCGAAAGTGTGCCGACACTGGCCGCCTGCACTTCGTCGAACTCCAAGACTTCGTGCGCATACAAAGAGACATCATCCAAGCCCTTGTACCCAACATACGCACACACCACGACGATGGATTGAAGCCAGACCGTCGGCATTCGCAGCACGCGACCGACTCCACCCGGCTCGTACTTGTTGTGTGAGTCGTTGGACGATTTGGTCGACCGCGGTAATGCGAACCACACGAAGATGGCGGCGGCAAACGTGATGCCCGAAAATAGAAGGATTACCTGTCGGAATGCGTCTGCCCGCTGGTCGAGCGTTGCATTCTGAATCTCAGCGGGCATGAAGAAGGAGAATAGCGCAACGGCCCCGCTGCCGATGGCAGCAGCAACCAACCCACGTCCTCCGTCAAGTATCCCAAATGCGCGACCGGGCAGCTTGGCCCCGCCCCACGCTCGCGTGGCTCGAATCAGCGGCGCCCAAAACAACAAGATCGTCGTCACACCCCAGAATCCGTACAGCACTTGGAGCGCCGCCAATGACGGTATCGTCGCCAACGCAAGACCGCCGATCGAGGTTGCGACCAACGCAAAAGACATTAGCTTTCGAGCTGAATACCGATCCGCCAATGGCCCGCCCGGGAAGTACGCCAACATTGCAACCACGCCGTAAACCGAGAAGGCGATCCCCAACTGAAGATTGGTCAGATGAAACACGTCCAACAGTGTCGGGCGGAAGATCCGAGGAAGCACAAACGGCAGAAAGAAGACGGCTTCGCCCGCCACAATGAGCGCGAGCATCGCGATCGATCGACCAGCAGGCGATAATTCCCGATTGATGTCTTGCACGGGCGGTACCGGTAGAGGGCAAACAACGGAGCAATAACCATGGCACTCCGACCGACCGAATTGCTTGAGGGCTATGCCAACACCGTTAGATGTCGGCATTAATGTTGTTGCTCATCGAATGTCAGGTCGGTGCTGAAGCCTTGCGTCGCACGAGGTTCAAACGGCACATCGGGTTTCGCGAGGCGAGAAACGTAACGCCATCGCCAGCCATCGGCTCTGTCTTTGTAAAGCCCCTAAAATGGAAACCACCGCGCGAGTTAATGTTAGAAAAGAATCTTCGCATTATCACTGCGAGGAGCGTTCAATGCCAAGTGAGCATGGAAAATCCGAACGATCGCCTCGTGGAGATCGTTTTCCACTTGGGAAACTGGGGATCCCCTTGCTTTGGACGGTACCTATCTGGTCGGTTGCGTGCGGACTCTCGTGGTATGTCTCCAGTTCTATTCCAGTGCTTCCCGAATCCACGGAGTCAGCATAGTTGAGGCGATGGGCGGCGAAGTCCGACTGGCACGCCTCACCGGAGAATTCTCCTTCGGGATTCCGAAGACGATATGCTGGGTCGATTTTTCTGGGGCAGCTGACGAACTTGTCAAGGTAGTGGGCGGTGACCGCAAACGTGGCTCCTACCCTTGCTGTAAAGGAATTTCCACCACTTTCCGAGATTCCCTTGGCTATGTTGCGACCGCAAGGGGATGGGCTAGAAATCGGATCCATACGACGGCGATGACCAAAATCACAACAGCCGATTTCAGCAGGTAGCTCGGTAGTTCGCCTGGATTGATTGAATGGTTGTGCAGCAAATAGGGAGCCAATCCTCTCGCAGCCATGTTCAAAGCCATGTTCAAAATCAACGCGATTGCCGCAATCAAAACAGACGTTTTTCCGAGACTGGTTTTAGGTCTTGGATGCGGTGGCGGACCGTATTCATGCGCTTTTTGATTTAGTTCCAGATACATCGTAATCCCGCGTGCTTCGATCGGCCGGAGCAAGACCGGAGTCTAATTCTATCCGGTCGCTGCCCGCTCGCGCGGCAAGATCAAAGGAGAGGGAAAGGCATCGACTTGCTCGATCGATGGGTCGGTGGTGGTGCGATGCCCTTACCGCATGACAATCAGAGAAACATGCACGAAGCGACCGTCTTAAGGGAGCGCTGCGATCGGTGTCGCATTGCAGCGCAATTCGCATGCGCCAGGCGTCTCGCGACTCCCGTGAATCCAGGGTAACGACGCGCATCCGAATCGGGGCAGCGGCGCTGCTAAACTAGTCCACGGTCACGTTGCCGGTTCCCGCCCATTCGACGCAGCGGCACAGAAGACGCTGGTAGTTCGGGTTGCGCTTTGATTCAAGGCCGTGGCCTAGCAAATTCTGCAGGACACGCCCCTTCCCGTAGGACTTGGCAAAGACGATTGGCTCGGTCTTGCCGCTCCAATCGGAATCGGCCGTGGCCAGTACCGTGATCTGCTCATCACCGGACAATTTCGCGTAGAGTTCATCCTCCGTGTTGAAAGCCATGAACCCCTTGGTGACCGGATGGTCCAAGTCCTTAATATTAACCGTGAATTCGCCATAGGGACCGTGACCGCCGACGCCCTTGACCCAGACACGGCCCAATAGAGTGCCATACTCTTTCCACTCCTGGAAAGCACTGCAGGCGAAGTGCAACGCGACCACGCTGCCACCGTTGCTAACGTAATTGAGCAACCCTACCTTGGCCTTTTCACTCGGTTCGGGCTCTTTCCAGAATCCGTAATTGAGCACGAGCACGTCATAATCGTCCAGATCGGGCGACGCAAAAACCTCTTTATTTCGGCTGATCGAGACGTCAAAGCGGCCCGACTCTCGAAGAATCACCTGATTCAATTCCGCCGACGCCTGCCACTGATGGGAATCCACGTCGAAACCGGTAACGATCAGCACCTTGATCTTCTCGGCACCAGCAGCGAACTGGCCGGTGAACAGCAGGGCCAACAGCGCAAGTACGGGTGTGATTGCTTTAACGCGAGGCATGGAAACTCTCCTGAAGGACCGATTAGTAGATCGGTTCTCAGTATAGCATCCTCGCGCGGCGCGCATGACATGATGCG
>JARFQX010000469.1 GCA_029287555.1 Rubripirellula sp.
AAGCACCCGAAGGGCCGTTCCGGCTTTTGGTGTCTGACCCCTTTTCCCGACCCCTAATAATTCTGACAAAGCATAGCCTCATGCCATAAGATGTTAGGTCAGCAGCGAAGAGGTCGAGAGCGAGCGACTCTTCGAACGGGAGACTTTCCTACGAGGAGTCCGGTTCTACCGATAAAGATGGATAGATCGATTTTCAGCAGCAGATGATCTCGACCTCGCTTCGATGAAGAGCGGTGCACGAGGGCAAGGAAAGAATCGCTGGCCCCACGCTAATCACAGGGCAATCCGGATCGACCGCCCACATCCGCTAGACGACAAGCCATTGGCCGATCTCTCCAAACGCCAGATTCACGTAGTACATCTCCCCATCGGGGCCCTGCTGCATATCAACCACGTACCTCGCACCGGTCGTGAACACGCTGACTTCGGTCACTTCGCCATCGGCATTAACCGATGCCCGGCGAACAATCCCTTGTCCCAAGTCATTGAAGAGAATATCGCCTTCGTAAAGTAGTCCGAGATCGCCACCGCGAATCACGTCCCCCATGATGACCGCATTGATCCCGTCCGCATTGTGGTTGAGGGCAATGATCGCTGGTTCGGTTTCCACACCATTGGCGAGAAACTCTTGGCCTTCGGGCAAGTCGATGTAGCCGCCCGGGGTGATGATGTTTTCACCCTCGCCGCCCTCATAGTAGGGCCAGCCAAAGTTGGTTCCGGGATCGCCCGTGTTGATTTCTTCCCAACGCGTCCAGCCGACATCCCCGATGAACACTCGCCCCGTTTCTGGGTCGGCGGCAATGCGGAATGGGTTGCGAAGACCCAACTGATAGACCTTGGAACGGTTGGCGTCGGGATCGCCGTTGAAGAATGGGTTGTCCGACAAGCCTTCACCGGTGATCGGATCGATTCGCAGGATCTTTCCCGAGAGGCTATCGATATCCTGAACTCGAACGACCCGCGGGTCCATCTGGTTGTAGCTGCCCCCATCCCCGACCGAAACCAACAAGCTTCCATCCGGCGCGAATTCGAGCGCTGCGACCGTGTGCGTTGTGCTGTCGCTGTTGATGAAGTCGCGGATGTAGGTGCCGTCGGGGTTCAGCCCCGCTGCCGGTTCTCCCAGATTAAAAACGCTGTTGGTGAACGCGTTAAAGTTGTCCCACGTGCTCGCCGTCCCGAGCAAGATGATATCGCTTCCCTCGATCATCGTTGTGTAATTCGTTGAGGCGTCGAGCGTGATCCGCATCAATTGTCCCGCGCGATTCCCTTTCTGGTCGTGGCCCGCGTACGCGTTCCCCTCGTGATCCCACACTTCCGGCGGGTCAAACGCATAGAGCAAGTACAGGTAAGGATTGTTTTCGAGGTCGGGGTGAACCGCCACGTCGAGCAGGCCTCGGTCGGCCACGTTATTGACGATGCGCGAAATATCGATCAGCGGCGCTTCAACCAGCTGGCCGTCGCGGAAAACCTTGACGACCCCGGCTTTTTCGGACACGTACATGTTGCGGCCATCGGGACTCCAGTCGATTGCGGTTGGTTGGATCAATCCGCTATGGACGACGGAGGTGACGATCTCGCCGCTTGGCATCACGGGTGGATCTTCGATTGGAACGTCCGTGTTCATCCACCAGGAAAGAACCCGATGAGCATTGGGTAGGTCATAAGTACTGGAGGAGAATCCAACATACATTTGGTCGCCAATCACCTGGTCCAATTCAACCGTCGCCTTAGCGGTGGCCAGGGAGGGTTTGTTCGGAGTATCGGAAACGTACACAGCGAGTACGTTGCTGTCGCCGTTGTAGTCGATCCAGACGTAGTTCACGCCGCCGCCATTTAAGTTCACCGGCGATGCGGATTGGGCGGCCACGGCTTGCAAGCTACCATCGGTGACGATTCCAATCTCGTCGTTGTAACGGTTCCATGGATTCGCGTAGGTATCCAGCGTTACGGCGACGCTGTTGCCGATTCCCTCGAAGCCCATTCCGCTTCCACCACGTCCAAGTGCTCCCGTGCCGTCCGGCGAGTTCTGCAAGATGAAGGTGATTCCGTCGGCTCCATCGATCCCGGCTCCTTCCGCCATTTCAAAGGAGAAGCCCGCTTTAAAGGACGAGCCTTCGGTCAATTCGATCGGCTCTGCGAAGAATGCCGAGCCGGTTTGGAAGTTTGTCGCAGGTGTGATCTCGAGCTTGCCATCGGTCACGTTCGCCGACCCGTTCAGGATGATCGGGTCACTCGACGTAAAGGTACCGAATGCGGGAAGCGCCTGCTCGTCGTCAAGGATCGTGACCGTCGCTGTTCGCGGTGTTCCCAGATCGGCTCCTTCGGGGTTGTCGATCGTGATGCTGAAGGTTTCCGTCCCCTCTTCAAGATCATCGTTGAGCAGCGGTACATAGATTTCGGCAACGGTTTGACCGTCGGCGAAGAAAGCGGTGCCGGCGACCGCCTGGTAATCAATGCCCTCGCTCGCCGACTGTTCGTACGTTGTGTAATTGATGGACGCTTCTCCCGATGCGCCGCCCGCGCGTAGAATCCGCACCAACGCTTGCGATGCGTTTTCGTTGACTGTGATCTGGTTCGTTTCCAGGCCAAACACGCCGGGACCTTCTTCGGCCTGACCCAAAGCCATCGACCAGCTGAGCACGCGATGCGCGTTGGGCTGGTCGTAGTTGCTTGCCGTGAACCCGGCGTAAAATTGGTCGCCCACGTAGTCCATCAGGTCGATGTCGAGCGTGACCGTCGCGGCCTCAGGCTTCGCATTCGAGGACGAAAGGTAGACCTCCAATCGCTTGAAGGATGCGTCGTAGTCGATCCAGGCAAAGTAGGTATCGCCCGAATTCAGATTGAAGGGGGATTGTGCCTGGGTGAGCTGAGCCGTCTTGACGCCGTTGACCGTCACGGCGACTTCATCATTGACGCTGTCCCAGCGATTCTGCCAAGTGTCAAACTCAATGATCACGCTGCGGTCAATGCCCTCGTAGCCGAGTCCACCGCCTCCGCGTCCGATCGCGCCGCTGCCCGCCCCCGAGTTTTGCAGGACAAAGGTCAGGCCGTCAGCGCCGGCGGCGCCCGAGCCTCCGGTCATCTCGAACGAGAAAGCCGTCTGGAAGGACGTGTCTTGATCAATGCTGATCGGTGATTCGAAGAATGCTGAACCGGTTTGGAATCGGGCGTCCGAGGTGATCTCAAGTTTGCCGTCCGCAAGGCTGGCCCCGCCGTTGAGATCAAGCGGCACGTTCCCTGCGAAGCTCGAGAACATGGGCAGCGCTTGCTCATCGTCCGCAATGCTGACCACGGCGTTCGACTGGCTGCCCAATTCCCCGTTGACTGGATTCGATAGAGATAGAGTCAGTGACTCGATTAATTCCGTCTCACCATCATCGAGAATCGTGATAGGGACTTCGACGATTTCCTGGCCGGCCGAGAATTCGGCCACTCCGCTTGTCGCCACGTAGTCGAGTCCAGCGGTCGCGGTCTGGTCGATTGTCTCGTAGGCAACGGACCCCGCTTCGGATAGATCGCCGGTCCGTCGTATCCGTAGCGTGGCCTGGCCTTGGTCCTCACCCACAGACAGTAGTCCCGGTTCGACGACGAAAGTGTTAACGGTGGGTCCGGGTTGGGGACTACCAACGTTCGTCGTCATTCCCCACGACAGGATCGAATGCGCGTTAGGCTGGTCATAGTTGGCCGAAGTGAAACCGACGAACATTTGGTCGCCGACAATGCTCTGAAGATCGAGATCGGCCGTCAACACGGCATTGGCTGGTCTCTGTGCTTCGTTGGCAAGAAAGACACTCAGTTTTTGACTCGCGCCGTCATAGTCGACCCAGGCGTAGTACGGGCGGCCGGAATTGAGATTGAAGGGTGATTGCACTTGGGCGATCGCTGCGGTCTTCACCCCGTCGATGGTGATGGCGATTTCATCATTGGTGGCGTCCCAGCGGTTCTGCCAAGTGTCGAATTCGATGGTCACGCTGCGGTCGATCCCTTCGTAACCGAGTCCGCTGCCGCCCCGGCCCAGCGCCCCGCTCCCCGCCGCCGAATTCTGGAGCACGAACGTCAATCCGTCGGCTCCACCCTCGCCGGCGCCGCCCGTCATTTCAAACGAAAACGCGGTTTGGAACGATGTATTGCTGTCGACGTTGATCGCTGAATCGAAGAAAGCCGAACCGGTCTGGAATCTGGCATCGGACGTGAGTTGAAGCTTGCCACCGGTGATGCTGGCTCCGCCGTTGAGATCAATCGGCAGATTTCCGGCGAAGTTCGAAAACATCGGGAGAGCTTGCTCGTTGTCGGCGATATTGACAACGCCGCTCGACTGATTGCCGAGTTCGCCACCGTCTGGATTCGATAGGGACAAAGCGAAAGATTCGATGAGTTCGGTATCTCCGTCATCCAGGATTGTGATCGGAATCTCGATGACCGCTTGATCGGCCGCAAATTCAGCCACGCCACTTGTTGCGAGATAGTCGAGACCGGCCACCGCGGTCAAATCGGATGTCTCGTAAGCCACGGATCCTGGCGCCGAGAGGTCGCCGGTCCGCCGAATGCTCATGATGGCTTGGCCATCGCCCTCACCGGTAGAGAGCTGACCCGGTTCCACAACAAACGTATTGATCAAACGCGTGTCCGTTGTCATCTGCCAGGACAGGATCGAATGCGCATTGGGCCGGTCATAATTCGAAGCGGTGAAGCCGGCGAACATCTTGTCGCCCACAAGACTCGCCAGGTCCACGTTGGTGGTGAGCGCGGCAGTAGCCGGTTTTTGGTCTTCCGTCGCGAGGAAGACGCTCAGGGTTTGGCTGGTGCTGTCGTAATCGATCCACGCAAAGTAGGTGTCACCGGAATTGAGATCGACCGGGGATTGTACCTGGGCGATTTGTCGTGTCTCGACGCCGTTGACCGTGACGGCAATTTCATCATTAAACCCATCCCAGCGGTTCTGCCACGTGTCGAATTCGATCGTCAGACTTTGACCAATCCCCTCGTAGCCGAGTCCACCACCGCCTCGACCGATCGCTCCGGTCCCAGCGCCATCGTTTTGCAGCGTGAAGGTCAAACCATCAGCGCCGCCGGCTCCAAACCCACCGGTCATTTCAAATGAGAAAGACGTTTGAAACGACGTGTTTTCGTCTACCGAAAGCGGTGTGGTAAAGAAGGCGGAGCCTCGCTGGAATCTCGCATCAGAGGTCAATTGCAGGGCGTCGCCGGTGATCGAGGCACCGCCGTTGACCTGCAGATCATCGCTCGGTGAAAAGCCGGTGAAGTTGAACTGCTGCGTTCCGATCGGCAAAGTGTGTTGATACCGCGCCATGATCGTCGCTTCAAAAGCAACTCCAGCCTCGATCGTGCCAATGACTTTTTCCAGCGCCCAGTTTCCGCCTTGCCGAGCGGCGCCCGTTACATCGATCGATGCCGCGACGTCTGCACCGGTAATGGAAGCGAGCGAACGCAGCAGTTGGTCGCCTTCGCTCCCCGCACCGACTTCACATCCATAAAGCAAGATGTCGGCGGTCGACGAGAGTGCTCGTGACCAGGAGGCGATTTGGTCGGCACGCTGGCGAATGGACTCCGCGTCGATGACGTCGCCGCCGAGCCGCATCCGGCCCGCATCACCGTGGCTGATGATGTGAACCGATCCCACGTTGGTTCGCGTTGCCAACGCTTCGCTGATCTGCGACATCGCATCGCGATCGGGCAGCAGCAGGACGATCTCGCCCTCACCGCATGCTTGTTGAAGCAACTCGTGGTCGGCGACCTCGGAATCGATGAACACGATCTTGTCAGCTGCGATCGCGGTGGCGGCCTGTTGTTCGGTTGGGGCAGCAGCAACATGGACCACTTCGGCTGCCGCCACCGGTGCGGTGACCGCGGCTCCCGCGTCGCCGGCCAGCAGCAGTCGTGGCTCCAGCGGTGCGAGGCTCCATCGCTCGCGGTCTCGCAAACGCTTTCGCTTGGAATTCGAATTGGAATGGAATGGACGTCGACGACGAGGGTCCAACATTTTGGGAAAGCTCCAGAAACCGGGGGTCCGCCAGAGACGGCGCTCGTAGCGGACGTGCAAGATCGAACGGTCTTGACGCGTTTTGACCGAAATCTCTAGGGTCCAGTCAAATTGCGGATCAGGCAGGGTCAAGCTGTTTCCGCGGCTTCTCGGGGGGCGCGAGATCCTTCGAGCCACATAGTTAGCACATTCGATACGAATGGATTTCCGGTACGTCTGCCACGTGAGCTGAGCGATCAATGCAATGCACGACTACGTGATCGTGGGGGCAGGCCTGTTCGGTTCGGTCTTTGCTCGGCAGATGACCGATGCGGGTGCAAAATGCCTGGTGATCGAGAAACGTCACCATCTCGCCGGAAATTGCTATACGGAAGATGTGGGGGGGATTCACGTCCACCGTTACGGGCCACACATCTTTCACACCAACGACGAACTCGTTTGGAACTACGTCAATCGGTTCGCTCGCTTCAACCGCTTCAGCTATCGGCCCAAGGTGAATTATCGAGGCCGGATCTTCTCGTTTCCGATCAACCTCACGACGCTTTACCAACTCTGGGGTGTCAAAACACCGCAGCAAGCCCAGCAGCGACTCGAGGCCGAACGAGTGCCGATCGAGCGGCCGACCAACCTTGAGGAGTGGATCCTTTCCCAGGTCGGTTGCGAGATTTACGAAACGTTTGTCTACGGGTACACCAAGAAGCAGTGGGGCCGTGAGCCCAAAGAGTTGCCGAGTTCCATCATCCGTCGATTGCCGATCCGGATGTCGTGGAATGACGACTATTTCAATGATCGATTCTGTGGGATTCCCGAAGGTGGATACACCCGGCTGTTCGAATCATTGCTCGAGGGAATTCCGGTCGAAACGGGCGTTGATTTTCTTGAGGATCGATGTCGTTTCGAATCGGCGGCGAAAAAAATCGTATACACCGGGCCGCTCGATCGCTTGTTTGATTACTCGCTCGGTGCCCACGATTGGCGCGGGTTGCGGTTCGAACAAGAGGTCGTCAACACACCGGACGATCAAGGTGTGGCGGCCATTAACTTCACCGACTACGAGACACCCTTCACGCGTCGCATTGAACACAAACATTTCGATCCGGTGACAACGGACCATACCGTGATCACGCGCGAGTACCCCGCTGACTGGAAGATCGGCGACGAAATGTACTATCCGGTGAATAACGACGCCGGGCTTGAGTTGCAGCGGGATTACGTTGCCAGATTGCCGGCGAACTATCTCATTGGCGGTCGTCTTGCCACTTATCGCTACCTCGACATGCACCAGGTAGTGGCGTCGGCAATTCATCTGGCGGACAAGGAAATCGCTACGGATCAGGGCCGGTTGAAGTCGATTCGAATCACCGCCAGACGCGCCGCCTAGGAAGCGATCTTCCGCCCCGGTGCGGTGCAGACAGGGGCGTCGGAAGCTGAGGGCTATTGGCACGGCGGTGGCAATCCAATGGACGTGAACACGACTCCCGACGCGAGATCAGCGAATGATGTGAGGAGCAACCGATGAAGATTCGATTTCCGTGGAAAAAGTTTGTTTCGCTTTTTCCAGAGAAGTGGTTCAACCCCTCGGTTCGGCCCGTTGGGAGATATCCAAGCTGCATCGTTGACACGCAGGGGTGTGAGTTTGGCTTCGAGATCTACTACCACATTCCCTACGCCTACCATTTGCATCGGATGGGGATGTTAAGGAAGACGATCAGTTGCCAAGACACCAGTCACTTCTACTGGTTCTCGCCGGAGCACATTGAGAAGTATGACCGCCGTAAAGTCGTGCTGGAATATCCCTCAATTAAACAGGTCGCATTTGATCCACCCGAATTTGATCGATGGGATGCACCTGATTTTCATGCCCGCTTCCGAGATGTTGTTGACTTCGGCTTCTCAAAACCACTGTTACTCGTTTTTAATAAGTACAACAGTGAATGGGATGGTCCGCCAATCAACTACCTCTCGAAGGAATCCCTCAATGTGATCGCCGAGTCGGTGCGCGATCATTACCAAATGATCTACTTTCGACCAACGTCCAAGATCGTCCACGACAACAGCGAGTTGCTTGACCTGCAGGAGAAAGAAAGCCTGATGGAACGAGGTGTTATCATGGCCGAGGACCTGCACGATGAGTATCCGCAGTTGTCCTTCAATGCTTTTCAGCTCTGTCTGTTGGCGAACACCAGTTTGCGAATTTCGGTCCAGGGCGGGGCGACCTACATGAACTCGCTGTTTCCGGGCCAACTCTTCGTGCTTCATCGCCGCGGAAGAGAGATGGAGTCGAACACTTACGAACATCTTCGACGACTTGGTGTCGATGAACTGCGAGTGTTTGACGATGAAGCGATTCTCTGGGATGCCGTTCGGGCGATCATGCCCTTGCGACGGGCGGGTTGACGAGGCGGGACTGGGCTTGCCTGTTGCTGGCCTTACGACCTTTCGCTAGCAAATCGGTACCGACTCGCGAGAAGGTTGTGCGGGCATTCGAAGTAGGCCGAATCAAGCGAAGCGCCGATCCGGCATGGAACTTCGATTCAGTGGCGAGCGCGAACGAATGCCGGAGCGGCGTCGCTGCGCTTCGTGATCGGCCTACCGGTGAAAATCCGGTGCCCGCCGTCTCGGACCACTAAACCGCGAGGTGCACTAAGCTTTGGGCGGGGGGCTTTGCACCTTGACCAAAGTTGGCGTTTTTGGGATAGGCACCAACAACTGCATTCCTGGTAGCCCTCGGTGCAACACCGATCGCTGTGGACAGTCACCGCACTTGTCGGCTGACCGAAGCTGCGAACGCGATGGAGGTGTGAAAGTCGGAGGCGGGTCTTCGCCGTTTGGAATCCGCAGATCGAATTCTTGCAGGGAGTTCTGCTCATATGGTGAATCAAGCCGACTCGCAACCGACCATTACAGTGATGATGCCATGCTGCAACAACTCGGCCTTCATCCGAGCGGCGATGCAGTCCGTCTTGACCCAGCAAATCGATTGCGCCATCGAGTTGCTTATCGTGGATGATGCGTCCTCGGACGATTCGGTTGAGAAGATTCAATCCGTCAACGATCCGCGAGTTCAGTTGGTTCGTAACTCGGTCAACCGCGGAATCGCGTCGGTTCGCAACCAATTGCTCGAGGCCGCACGAGGCGAGTACGTGACCTCGCTGGATGGGGATGATCTTTACGTTTCACCAACGAAGCTTGCCAGCGAGTACGACATCATTCAGCAATTCCCCAAGCACTCGCCGGTGGTGGTCTACAGCAATGTTGAGTTGCTTGACGGAAGCGGCCAACGTATCGGTCTCGCTAGCGAGAGTCTGCCTCCGCATGAAGGCCTGATCTTCCAGGGCCTGTTTGATCGCCGGATCATGATTCCTCGCGATTTCCTTCTCTCCTCCTGGCTGGCACGGCGCGTGGGAGGATTCGATGAGTCCTTGGCGATCTATGAAGACTGGGACTACAAACTCCGGCTATCACGAAAGGCGAGTTTTCACTACACGGGACAACTTGGTATTGGTTATCGTCGCCATCGTCGAGGTTTGTCATCGGCGAGAGGCCGAGTCCACCGCCAACACATTGCAAAGATTCGAAGGAAGTATGGCATCGAAGGTTTCGCAGGCGATCCCATGAATTTGATGCGCCATTCATCTCGAATGACCCGGTTGTCGCAGATCTTGAAGAGAAATCGAGCAGCCTAGCATGGACACAACCATTGATCAGCCGCAGGACGGTCGGGGGCGTCGAGGTGTCGTCTTCATCGTTTCTCAGCCGCGAGCCGGTTCCACGCTCTTGCAAACGATGCTGGGAGGTCATCCGCAAGTCATCGCGCCGGGAGAGACCTGGTTGATGCTGCCACTCGCCCATGCGGTCTGCGGGTCGGTTCGCGACGTTTCCGCTCCCTACGACGGCTACCTTGCGGATCACGCCATTTCCCTCTTCTCCCAGAGTTGTCTCTCTCACGGAGTTAGCGAGATTCAA